>JANPGW010000203.1:0-7138 GCA_031424115.1 Saprospiraceae bacterium
TATCCTTAAAAGAGAGTTTTTTGTTTGTAGTGTTTGGTGTTTTGTATCATCTAAACACCAAACACTACAAACTAAAAACTCCTACTACAATTCTCTAATCCAAATATTGCGATAACTTACCTCATTGCTGTGGTCTTGCAACTCGATAGGGCCTTTGCCATGAGCAATCCATTTTGGCGTTCCTATATATTCAGTCGTACCTTGTATTTCAAAATGATTTTGCACGATAATGCCGTTGTGAATAACCGTTACGTAAGCCGGTTTTTCAATAGTACCATTTTTGCGGAAGCTTGGTGCTGTATAAATGATATCATACACATTCCACTCTCCTTCTTTACGGCAAGCATTGACCATGGGCGGCGTTTGCTTGTAAATACTACCGGCTTGACCATTTACATAAGTTTCACTTTCGCGGCTGTTCAAAACCTGTACTTCATAGCGCCCTTGTAAAAAAATACCACTATTCCCTCTGCCTTGTCCTTGACGGGATGCGGGTTCAATAGGTGATTTCCACTCAATATGCAATTGAAAACTATTGAATTCTTGCTTTGTGCGGATATTACGGCTTCTTGGCACAACAGTCATAGAGCCATCGGCATTGATTTTCCAACCAGCGGGGTTGCCATGCACAGCACTATCGGAGCGTTCCCATTGATCAAAGTTTTTACCATCAAACAGAACAATGGCATCAGACGGCGCATTCCCTATTTGAGCCGCCGCATCTACTTTTCTTACTTTGGGTTCATAAAATTCCGTTTGTTCAGGTTTTACTAAAGCGGGAAACTGTTGGGCAAAAACACAGATGGTATAAATGGTCAAAAGTAGTGTAAGACTTAATTTTAGAAATTTCATAAACAATTGATATTTAATTAGTTATATAAATGATTTTTCAAAAAATTTGTTGGGGTGATACGTCGAATACTGAGGGGTATCATTTGACCAATATTTTCATTAAAATATCTGCCACTAACTGGTTTCCAGCTTCGTTGAGATGAACTCTATCCGATGTGAGTATGCCCGCTTCTTTATTAGTTGGATTTTTTTCAAGATTATATTTTAGAAACTCTTTCCTAAAATCAGCCACCGGACAATCGAATTTAGCTGCAATGTTGCGAATGATTTGTGAATAGAAATTTAAATCCCCATCTTGTTGGTTGCTAAAATCGGTGCGCTCGCCAATAGCAGCCGGTGTTGCCAGAATAACTTTGATGCTTTTGGATTGAAATTTCTTAATCAAAGCTACATAGAACTTTTCAAATTTATCTGCATCTGTGCCTGTTCCATAAGATGTTTTGTGCCAAACGTCGTTTACGCCTACCCATATCACTACTACATCAGGATTGTGGACTAAAACATCTTCCTCATATCGCAAATATAAATCATAGATTTTGTTGCCACCAATACCGGCTCCAATGAGTTGGTAATTGTCTTTAATGCCTTGCTTTTCAAGTATAGCTTTCATTTTATCAATGTATCCGCCAGATGCAACACCTTGCTGGGTGATAGAATCACCAAAGAAAACAATTTTCATAGGTGCGTTATCAATTTTAAAAGCTGAAAAGCCGATGATGACGAGAGTAGCTAAAAAGAGTTTTTTATAGATATTCATGTTGTATAGTTTTTATTAATGATTAAAATATTGGTCGAGCCTTGGCACTTTGACAGGCGTTTTTGAAACAGCAGCAGTCATACAGATTAGTCCTTTAAAAAACCCAGGCTGTCTATCCAATTTTGAAGCCTATCCATCCATTTATCCTTAGTGGTGGGGTTATCCATGCCATAACCATGACCGCCTTTGGGGTAAAGATGCATTTCGGCAAGGACTTTATTTTTTACGCAAGCTTTATAAAAATTAATGCTGTTTTCTACATTCACCGCATCATCATCAGCGGAATGGACTAAAAAAGTTGGCGGTGTTTCGGTCGTGACCTGTTCATCATTAGAGAAAGCATATATTTTTTGAAAATCAGGATTTTCACCTATCAAATTGGTGCGCGAGCCGCCATGAGTCAACTCCGTTTTAAAACTGATAACCGGATAACCGAGCACCATAAAGTCTGGACGCACCGAAAACGTGTCTTGTACTGAGGGGTCTGCTTTGGCTTGAAAATGCGTCCCCACTGTTGATGCCAAGTGACCACCCGCTGAAAAACCCATAACGCCAATGCGATTGGGGTTCAATTTCCATTTCACAGCATTTTGTCTAACGATACGAATAGCTTGTTGGGCATCTTGAAGGGGGCCTACTGAGGGGTCTATCATCGTGCGCGAGGACGGCATCCGATACCTCAAAACAAAGGCAGTGATGCCCCATTCGTTCAGTTTTTTAGCAACGGCTGTGCCTTCGTGATTGTCGGCTACACCTCCGTACCCACCGCCGGGGCAAATAACCACTGACGTACCATTTTTTATATTCGCAGGAGGGTCAAAACGGGCCATGGTGGGTTCTGAAACATTCGTGGTAAATTGGATTTTCCACTGATTTATCTCCGTTTTTTGAAGATTTTCGGCATGTTTTGAGTTGGGAATTGCGCCTTCATATATTTTAACATAGTTGCTTTGGGCGATAGATGCCGTAATGGATACCAGCATAATAAGGACATTTAGGAGTAATCTCATTTTAGTTTTACTTATCAATTTGAAAAAAATTAGCTATTGTGTAAAGATAAAAAAATGTTCAAAGATTTGAAAGTTTACAACAAATACCTTGATTTGGGGTTTAGATTAGGAAAAATTTTACAGACCTTTGCGGACTTTTCGTATCGGTTTTAACAATACAATCAACCAATCATCTTAATAATCAAATTAACTATGTTAAATTTTGAATTTAAAAATCCGACTAAAATCATTTTTGGAAAAGGGCAAATCGGTCGAATTGCCAAAGAGATTCCTCCTCAGTCCAACGTACTCATGCTTTATGGAGGCGGCAGTATCATGCAAAATGGGATTTATGAGCAAGTCAAAACGGCGCTAAAAGACTTTAATGTCATTGAATTTGGGGGCATTCCTGCCAATCCTGAATACGCCGTTTTAATGGATGCTTTGAAAATCATTAAAGAAAAAAATATTGATTACTTACTGGCTGTGGGTGGCGGTTCAGTGATAGATGGCACCAAGTTTTTATCGGCTGCGGCATTGTACACGGGCGATATACCGTGGGATATTTTAACTAAAAATATTCGTCCTGAAAAAGGAATGCCCTTTGGTTGTGTCTTGACATTGCCTGCGACGGGCTCTGAAATGAATTCAGGTTCAGTGATTACGCGCGCTGAAACGCAGGAAAAACTCAGTATGGGTGGCCCCGGTTTATTCCCTGAGTTTTCAATTTTAGACCCAGAGGTCGTCAAATCTATTCCTCAAAGGCAATTAGCTAATGGTATTACAGACGCATTTACCCACGTTTTGGAGCAATACATGACTTACCCCATCGGGGCAATATTGCAAGATAGAATTGCTGAAAGTATCATGCAGACCCTTGTCGAAATCGCGCCAAAAATCATGAAAGACCCATCGGATTATACGGCAGCAGCTAATTTTATGTGGAGCTGTACGATGGCATTGAATGGTTTGATTCAAAAAGGTGTTCCTAACGATTGGGCGGTGCATGCCATGGGTCATGAGTTGACGGCAATGTATGGCATTGACCACGCGCGGACGTTGAGTATCATCGCACCGAGCCATTACAGATATAATTTTGAAGCAAAAAAGGAGAAATTAGCGCAATATGCCGAGCGAATTTGGGGCATTACTGAGGGGTCAGTTGAAGAGAAAGCACAAACGGCTATTTCAAAAACAGAGGACTTTTTTCACTCTCTTGGCATACAAACAAGGCTGTCGGAATACACAGGGGATTATCAAGGAACGGCTGAAAAAATTGCCGAACGCTTTACTACCCGTGGTTGGATGGGCTTAGGCGAACGCAGAAATTTGAAGCCTGCTGATGTGGAGAAGATAGTGGAGATGAGTTACTAAAATTAGTTTTTAGTGTGTAGTTTTTAGTTTTTAGAAGCATACTAAAAACTAAAAACTACACACTAAAAACTAAATTAAATGTCACAAATTTTCACGCATTTATCCAAAGAGGCCAGTTTGTCTGCATTTTTAGGGATAAACTCTTGGGCTGTGAAACCATTGAAACCTGTATCAGCAATGGCTTTCATAATAGCCGGATAATACAATTCCTGCGAATCATCAATTTCATTCCGACCCGGTACGCCGCCGGTATGATAATGACCAAAATATTGATGGTTGTCACGGATAGTGCGAATTACGTCCCCTTCCATGATTTGCATATGGTAAATATCATAAAGCAACTTAAAATTTTCAGAGCCAATTGATTTCACCAAAGCCGTTCCCCAATTGCTGTTATCGCATTGATAGTCTTTATGATCAACTTTTGAATTTAAAAGTTCCATACAAACCGTAATTTTATTCTTTTCAGCAATTTTCATTATCTGTTTTAAGCCAATGGCGCAATTTGCTAACCCTTGCTCCTCGGAAAGTCCCGCTCTGTTACCTGAAAAACAGATGATATTTTTTAAACCTAAATTGGCAGCTTTAGTAATCCTGTCTTCGTAATATTCAATCAACACTTTATGGTTTTCAATGCGATTAAAACCCTTAGGAATACCATAACCGTTCAAATCCATGTGTACCATAGAGCATGTCAAACCATACTTTTGAGCGGTAGCAACTTCTTCAATCGTCAGAAGGTCAATAGCTTGTAGTCCAATCTCCTTTCCTCTTTTGCAAAGTTCGTCGAGAGGAACAGAACTGTAACACCAGCGGCAAGCTGAGTGGTTAATTTTACCTTTAGTGACATCATCGAGCTGACTATTAGCAGCTTCAAGACGAGTGCTCAGGCTTTCGGAAACGAAAGCAGCTGTGGCGGTTGTGGTTAAAGTTTTCAAAACGGTACGGCGGTTCATTTTTAGTTTTTATTATAAATGCGAATAATGAGTTAATAAAGCAGAAATGGCGACAAGAAAAAAGATATATTTGATGTTGGGTAAACTCTAATGCATATCTTTTGAAAGAGTTATAACTCATAACCGGCTCGTTTTATTTCTGCGAGTGCTATAATAAGGAACTTCATTGGTATAACCAACGTTTTAGCAATAATTTTTTATCCAGCAATAATAAATTGGCAGATGCAGAAGTCTTGATGATTTATTTTAATTGTCGGTGCTGCAAAAAACAAGCCTTTAGAACCATAAATTTTCAATTCAATGATCATTCAAAGCCAAGCCCCGCTCTTGAAATTCTGTCCAATTTAAATACTCATCGCCAACCCGTTTCTCAACCATCGTAATGCAATCTTCAACGGGACAAACCAATTGACAGAGGTTACAGCCGACACATTCAGGTTCTTTAATAGTGTAAGTATTGTAAGGTACACCCCTCAGTATATTGATAGATTGGTGACTCGCATCCTCGCACGTGATATAACACAAGCCGCAATGAATACATTTTGATTGGTCAATATTGGCTACAATATGGTAATTCAAGTCTAATTTCTCCCAATCAGTCACTTTTTTAACAGAAAGCCCTACAAAATCGTCTATATTTTGAAAGCCTTTTTCATCCATCCAATTAGACAAACCGCTTGTCAAATCTTCAATAATGCGGAAACCATATTTCATGACGGCTGTACAAACCTGTACATTCGATGCACCCAAAAGCATAAATTCAGCCGCATCGCTCCAAGTGGTCACGCCACCAATACCTGAGATTGGCGTCGTATTAAAAATCGGATTTTTACTTAAAGAATGTAACATTTTCAAAGCAATTGGCTTCACCGCCGGACCGCAATAACCGCCATAAGCCGATTGACCACCCACATTCGGACGAACTTCAAAAGTATCCAAATCCACGCCCGTGATACTTTGAATCGTATTAATCAATGATAAACCATGCGTTCCTGCTTCTACAACTGCCTTGCCCGTTGGCACAACGGAATGTACATTGGGCGTCAATTTCGTTAAAACAGGAATCGTCGCTTTTTCCATCACCCATTCAACCACCATTTTAGCAATCTCAGGATTTTGACCCACCGTTGAACCCATACCTCGCTCATTCATACCATGTGGGCAACCAAAGTTGAGTTCAATGCCATGTGCCCCAGTATCTTCGGTTTGCTGTATCAATTCATGCCAAGCCTCTCTTGAATTTTCAGCCATAAGAGACACTACCATCGCACGGTCGGGAAACTCTCTCAGCACTTCGCGTATTTCTTTGAGGTTGATACTGAGGGGTCTATCTGAAATGAGTTCGATATTATTAAAACCCATGACCCGCTTGCCTGCATAACCTACCGCTGAATATCGAGACGACACATTCTTGATTTGAGGGCCTAAAGTCTTCCACACCACACCGCCCCAACCTGCTTCAAAAGCCCGCAGAACATTGATTTTTTTATCCGTTGGCGGTGCAGAAGCCAGCCAAAACGGGTTTGGGGATTTGATGCCGAGGAAATTGGATTTTAGATTTGCCATATTATTTTACAATTAATTTGTTATTTAAATATGCTTTGAAAACAGGTGGAAAAAGCTTAAATTGTATTAATTTTGTAAAAATAATTTATGATATGGGATTAACTTATGCAAATATTCAATTACAAAATAGTGCTGATATTGAAGACGCTCGCCGCAATCGTATTGGAGAAGATGAAATTCGCCAAATTGAAGTACATGCTTTGGTCGATACAGGTTCAGTCCAACTCGCTATTAATGAGTCCATCAGAGAAGCTCTTGGTTTACCAATTATTGGTAAACGTAAATCGCAATTAGCTGACGGTACACGCCTTGAATTACCAGTTGTAGGACCTCTTGTTGTCCGTTATTTAGACCGTTGGTCTATTACCACCGCACTTATTTTACCCGATGACCAAGAGCCTTTGCTTGGGGCGATTCCTTTGGAAGAAATGGATTTGTATATCCATCCTGGAAGAAATGAGCTTTTGCCAGTTCATCCTGACGGTCCGCTAATGAGTTTGAAAGGGTGTAGGACAAGTTTGTAAAAATATTAAGCAGCCTTACGTATAAGGGTTTTAATCTTATGGTCAAACCCATTTTTATAAGCAACTCTTAAATTTGCGATTTGTTGAACCCCTTGAATCGTCCAACGCTGTCCAGCAAGT
>JANPGW010000204.1:0-18228 GCA_031424115.1 Saprospiraceae bacterium
TCAGTACAAGGCGTTCCTGCGGAAAAACAATCGTTTTATAGCTTAGGTAGTGCAGGTACTGTGTTGGGCGTAGGTTCTAACTTGGTTGAATGGACAATCAACTCATTCATGGGTCGTATCAACTATGACTATGATAACAAATACTTATTGACTGCAACACTTCGCCGTGATGGATCAAGCCGTTTCGGTGAAAACGTGAAATACGGTAACTTCCCCGGTATTGCTTTGGGTTGGAATATGAGCAATGAGAATTTTCTGAAAAATACAAAATGGTTAGACGTTTTGAAACTTCGGGTGAGCTACGGTTCAGTGGGTAATCAAGCCGTTTCACCTTATCAAACACAAGGTTTGTTGAGTCGGACATCTTATGCTTATGGTACGACCGGCGCATTTGGGTATCGCCCAAATACTATCGGCAACCCTGACTTGCAATGGGAGGCTTCAACAACTAAAAATATCGGTTTAGATTTCAGTATATTGAAAGGACGTGTTTATGGATCATTAGAACTTTATCGCGTCAACACTACTGCACTTTTATTAGCGGATCAATTACCGACTTCTACGGGTTTCAATTCTGTAACACGCAACGTAGGTGAAACTCAAAATCAAGGATTTGAAGCAACTGTAACAACTGTCAATATTGACAAAGGTGGTTTCAAATGGACTTCAGATATTGCTTTCACTAAAAACAATGAGCAAATTTTGTCGCTATACAATGGTAAAGTAGATGATATTGGCAATAGGTGGTTCATCGGTAAGCCTTTGACCGCTATGTATGATTATACAAAAGATGGCATTTGGCAATTGGGTGAAGAAGATAAAGCCAAATCTTATGGCAGCCGCGTCGGTCAAATCCATGTAACGGATCTTAACAATGATGGTAAAATTACTGACGCTGACCGTCGCTATATCGGTTCTGAAATTCCGGATTGGTCGGGTAGCCTCACAAATCGTTTTAGCTACAAAGGTTTTGACTTATCCGTTATCATTTATGCCCGTATTGGCCAAACTTTGTTGTCAGGTTTCCACCGCGACAATAACCAATTGGCAGGTCGCTACCAACAAATTAAAGTAGATTATTGGACACCTCTCAATCCGACGAATGAGTTCCCGCGTCCGAATAAAGACCAAGAGTTCCCAGTCTTTAACCAGACTTTAATTTACTTTGACGGATCTTTTGTTAAAATTCGCAATATCAACTTTGGTTATACATTGTCCAATTCTTTGACTAAAAAATTGGGCGTCGAATCACTTCGTTTATTCTCAAGTATTCAACAACCCAAAATTTGGTCCCAATACGTGAGCAAATACAATGGGGTTGACCCGGAGGTTTCAGAAAGCCAAATAACAGGTGGGGGTGTCACACCTTCAACTAAGGTGATAACAGTTGGTGTAAACGTAAAATTCTAATTTAAAAATTATAAAATTTCTGATAAGATGAAACTTTTTAATCTAAAAAAATCAGTCATGATACTCGGCACGGTGGCATTTTTATTTGTCAACCAATCGTGCAAAGACGTTCTTGAAGAGAATGTCATTTCTCAAATCGGCAATGATTACATCAATACTCCTAAAGGTTTTAATGATGCCGTGAATGCTGCTTATTCTTCTTTACGTAATTTTTATGGTACGCAAGAAGGCCTTACGCTGACAGAATACGGTACAGACATTTACGCCACAGGTGCCGACGGTGGCTATAAAGGCTTTCATTTTTATGATACGCAATTGAACCCCTCAGTGGATTACCTTGCCTTAGTTTGGGATGAGATGTATCGGGGCATTAATACGTGTAACGCCGTCATTGACCGTTCAAAAACAGTGACAGGAATTGCCGATGCCGTTAAAACACAACGGGTAGGAGAAGCTAAATTCTTACGTGGGTTGTACTATTTCCTACTCTTACAACAATGGGGTGGGGTAGACTTACGCTTAACAGAGACCATAGAACCGTCTAAAAAAACCAGTCGCGCTTCTGAAGCCGATATGTATAAAGCTATTTTGGCTGACCTCGAAACAGCTTTACCTGTTTTGGAAAACAAAAAAGCTTCCTCAGATTATGGTCGTGCCACAAAAGCGGCTTGCGAACATTTATTAGCGCGGGTTTATTTGACGAAAAGCACTTCGCCGGCAAAAGCTTCTGATGATGTGAGTAAAGCAGCAACGTATGCCTCAAATGTAATCAATAATTATGGTTTTTCGCTGTTGTCTGATTTTGCAAGCGTATTTGACGAAAACAACCAAATCAATAACGAAATTGTGTTTGCTACACAATACACAGCAGACCCTCTAACCAACGGTCGCGGCAATGAATTACACTTGTTTTTTGGTATGCAATACGACGTGCAAGCGGGTATGGTACGGGATATTTTCTATGGCCGTCCATTCAAGCGCTTGCGTCCGACAAAATACTTGATTGAAACGGTTTTTGCTGACCGAGTAAATGACTCTCGTTATAAAAAAACATTCCGCGACACTTGGCTTTGCAATAATCCGGGTACATATTCGGCTTTTTCATTGGACAATTCAAAAACAGGTTCTATTACTTACAAAACGGGCGATACAACTATGTGGATTCCCGGTTTCGAAATGTCGAAAGAGGAACGGGCTACCCGCAAATACCAAGTTATTGTACCCAGTTTCGCCGGAAGCTATTATAATGAAGCTATTTTTCCAACGTTGCAAAAATTCTTTGATACCAAACGTCCGGATAGAACTTATACCAATGGTAGCCGTGATTATTTCGTTTTCCGTTTAGCTGATACTTATTTGTTATTGGCTGAAGCCCAATTGTTGTTAGGTAAAATCCCGGAAGCAACCGCAGCTATCAACAAAGTGCGTCAACGTGCGGCATGGCCTGGCAAAGAAGCGGCTATGGCAATAACTGAATCACAAATGACCATGGATTTGTTGATGGAAGAACGCGCTCGTGAATTGGCTGGTGAGCAAGTTCGTTGGATGGACTTGAAACGTTGGGGCAAACTGGTGGAGCGTGTCAAATTGTACAATCCACAAGCGGCAGCTAACGTGAAAGAATCTCACAATCTGCGCCCGATTCCGCAAGCTCAAATAGATCGTTCCGAAGGAGGCAGTACTGCATTTCCTCAAAATGCAGGGTATTAATTATATAGATGTCTGATTTTGAATTTAGGATGGACGAAATAAACAGCGTCCATCCTAAGTCTAAAATCAATAATTACCCCCCTCAGTATCAAAACGTTTAACCAAAACAATTCCCATTTTTCAAGATGCCTAATATCTGTTTTGCCTTTGTTCACGGGACAAAGCGCGTACCCTATGTATTGCGTTAAGTCTTTAATTTTATCAATAAAATGACTTTTCTGAAAAATACGGCTCATTTTTTAACAAGTATAAAAACGCTTACAGCAAGCCTTACAATCCTATTATTTTGGGCATGTTCGGGTAGCAAAATTGCAACAACCGTTATGCAGCCCTCCTTGGGCTATCGCTCTGTTGACATTCTGAAAATCAATGGAGTGGAATTTAAGGATTTAAATAAAAATAAAAAGCTCGACCAATACGAAGATTGGCGTTTGCCCGTTGATACGCGCATTCAAGACCTAATTGCGCAAATGACAATTGAAGAAAAAGTCGGTTTTATGCTTATCAGCACCACGCGGCTCAAAGGGGATTGGTCATTTGAACAAAATGCCCCCAAAGAAGAAATCACAAGCGGTTTCAACGAAAAAGACCTCGTGCAAAGCATGAATATGTTTTCCAAAAAACCGTTGCCTTACCCTATGCTATCGGCAGCCGGAACGACGAAAGGCGTTAAGGAAAATCATTTGCGGCATTTCATTTTGCGCGCCAACACATCGGCTAAAATCATGGCAGAATGGGCCAATAATCTCCAAAGCCTCTGTGAAAGTGACCGTCTGGGCATTCCGGCTATCGTGGCATCTAACCCGCGAAACCATATTACCATTGATGCATCTATTGGTTTGAGCGTTGGAACAACCGTATTCTCCAGATGGCCCGGCGAATTAGGCTTGGCAGCCATGCGTGATTTGACCTTAACCCGCGAATTTGCCGAAATCGCCGGAAAAGAGTGGGCGTCGGTCGGCTTACGCAAAGCGTATATGTACATGGCTGATTTGGCAACTGAACCCCGTTGGCAACGCATTGAAGGCACTTTTGGGGAAGATGCCGACTTAGCGGCGAATATGATGCGCGAAATTGTGTTGGGTTTTCAAGGAAAAAAATTGGGTAAAAATTCCGTAGCACTCACAACAAAACATTTCCCCGGCGGAGGTCCGCAAGTAGAAGGGCATGACCCACATTTCGTATGGGGACAAGACCAACACTACCCCGGTAAAATGTTTGATTACCATCTCAAACCGTTTCAAGCGGCGATAGATGCGGGCACATCTGCCATCATGCCGTATTACGCTAAGCCCATTGGAACGCAATACGAAGAAGTCGCTTTTGCCTACAATAAAGCGATTATTAAGGATTTGCTGAGGGATAAAATGGGATTTAAAGGTATTATCAATTCCGATACGGGCCCCATAGAGATGATGCCATGGGGGGTTGAAAAGCTCTCTATTTTGGAACGGTATCAAAAAGCGATTGATTGTGGCGTGGATATTTTTTCAGGTTCAGCTGATCCTGCTTTATTGCTTGAAACCGTAAAAAAAGGCATGGTTTCGGAAGCCCGGATTAACGAATCAGTTGCCCGTTTGCTCAAAGAAAAATTTGATTTAGGCCTTTTTGAAAACCCGTATGTGGATGTTGAAACGGCGGTAAAAACAGTCGGCAGTGCTGAATATCAAAAAAAAGCGGATTTAGCTTTGCGTAAATCCATTGTTTTATTGCGCAATGATGCTAAAATACTCCCCCTCAGTATAAGTAACAAAAAAACGAAAATCTACTTCGAATCCTATTATGATAATGGCAGAACGAAAAACCCGATAACGGTTATAAAACCAATGGAGAATAAATGGGCAAACCTTGATTTTGTGGACACTAAAGAAGAAGCTGATGTGGTTTTGTTGTGGCTTTCACCAAATATGGGCAGTTTGTTTAATACAAAAGAAAGCGAACCCATCGAGTTAGAATTGTCGAAAACTAAAATTGATGTGGCACGGGTGAATGCCATCACAAGTTCAAAACCCACTATTGTGGCTATCAATTTCACAAGCCCGTGGGTTATTAAAGAAATTGACAACGGAAATTTGACAACGGTATTGGCTACTTTTGGCACTACTTCCGATGCTTTGCTTGACATTGTGAACGGTGCATTTAAACCTACTGGAAAAATGCCGTTTTCAACCCCTATTTCAAGACAAGCCGTTTTAGAGAACAAAAGTGATGTACCGGGCTACTTGAAGCCTCATTATGCCTTGTTCAAATTTGGGGAGGGGTTGAATTTGGATTAAATTTGATAAAAAATACCACAACAATGATAAGATTAATGCTTGAAAATGCTACAATCTGGCAATTTAGAACGGTCAAAACCGAATTTTTCTGATTTACTTTTATCATTTTAAATTATTAGAATAAAGGATATGGACTTTTTAGAACAAACATGGCGCTGGTTTGGTCCCAAAGATTCGATAAGTCTTCAGGATGTGCGGCAAGCCGGTGCAAGAGGTATTGTATCAGCTTTGCATCATGTTCCGAATGGTGAAATTTGGACGGTACGAGAGATTCAAAAACGCAAAAATTTTATCGAAAAGGGGCAATTGAAATGGTCTGTCATTGAAAGTATTCCCGTCCATGAGGACATCAAAAAAAGGTCGGGGAATTACAAAAAATATATTAACAACTATAAAACCTCTTTGCGCAATGCCGGCGCCTGTGGTATCCCGACAGTGTGCTACAATTTTATGCCTATTTTGGATTGGACGCGCACGGATTTAGCCTATATCTTAGAAGATGGCTCTGAAGCTTTGCGTTTTGATATGGTCGAAATTGCTGCTTTTGATATTTTTATTCTGAAAAGGAAAAATGCTGCCGCTGATTTTAGGTCGGATGTGGTAGAAAAAGCTGAAAATTGGTTTAAAAATGCCTCCGAAGCCACTAAAAATCTTTTAATTAAAAACATTATTGCCGGTTTACCCGGCTCGGAAGAGTCTTACACAGTCGATACTTTTCAAAAACATCTCAATACTTACGAAGGTATCACCCCCTCAGTATTGCGTCAAAATTTGGTGGAGTTTCTGAAAGAAATTGCACCCGTGGCAGAGGAAGTGGGGTTAAAATTAGCCATTCATCCCGATGACCCCCCGTTTCCGATGTTCGGTTTGCCACGGGTGGTATCAACAGCTGATGACGCTGAGGCGGTGATTGCCGCTTATGACTCGCCTGCCAATGGCTTGTGTTTTTGTACGGGCAGTTATGGGGCCAGAGCTGATAATGACCTGCCCAAAATGATTCAACAACTCGGCAGACGGGTCAATTTTCTCCATTTCCGCAGCGTACAACTCGAAGCGGACGGCTCATTTTATGAAGCCAACCATCTTGAAGGCTCAGCCGGAATGGCTCAAGTAATGAAAGCGATTATTGAAGAGCAAAAACGCCGCATCGCCGAGGGCAGAACCGATATAGCTATTCCGCTACGTCCAGATCATGGGCATCGGATGATGGGCGATTTGACCGCTAAAAAGAAGTCTAATCCCGGATATTCGCTTTATGGGCGCATGCGAGGACTGGCAGAATTGCGGGGGTTGGAATTCGGTTTGAGATTGTAATTTCTTTTCATACATTTTTGCATTTTATCGAAGCCTTTGCGTCAAGCATAGGCTTTTTTTGAACTTTTTCAATTTTTAATCCTAAAGTGCTAAGTATTTAGTAAATTTATAACCGATTTACATTCCTAAATTTGAAAAAAAAATCATGAAAAAAAATACACTTTCCCGTCGGCAATTTCTTGAGACAACTATAAAAACAAGTGTGGCTATGGGCTTGCCGACTATTGTTCCGGCTTCTGTTTTTGGTAAAAATGCACCAAGCAACCGCATCAATGTGGCAGCTATCGGTACCGGACGTATCTCCCGCGACCATGATATGCCCGGCGTTTGGCAATACGATTATGCCCGCATCATGGCCGTTTGTGATGTGGACAGCAAACGTGCCGGCGAAGCCCAGATTTTAGTCAATGATTATTATACCAAAAAACAAACAAAACGCTATAAAGGCGTTCGAGTTTATACCGATTATCGAGAATTACTCCAAAATAAAGATATTGATGCAGTCATCATCAGTACGCCCGACCACTGGCACGCTAAAATCGGGATTGATGCGTCGCATGCCAAAAAGCACATTTATTTGCAAAAACCCACTTCTTTGACCATTGCAGAAGGCAGAATGTTGAGTGATGAGGTGACAAAAAGTGGCGTTATTTTTCAGATTGGCAGTCAACAGCGGTCTTCGCCTCAATTTCGCTATGCGGCAGAGTTGGTCAGAAATGGGCGTATCGGTCAGTTAAAAACGGTTTATGTCGGTTTGCCAGGCGACCCTTCCGGAAATGAAGAACCGGAAATGCCGATTCCTAAAAATCTGAACTACGACATGTGGCTCGGGACTACCCCCTCAGTATATTACACCGAAAAGCGCGTTCATCCGCAAGTAGGTTACGACCGTCCGGGTTGGTTGCGGTGCGAGCAGTTTGGGGCTGGTATGATTACCGGTTGGGGATCGCACCATGTTGATTCGGCGCATTGGGCTATGGATATGGAATTGTCGGGACCGGTTGAAGTATGGGGAAAAGCGGCTTTTCCTCAAAGCGGCTTATGGGATGTACATGGTATTTTCCAAACTGAAGCGCTATATGCCAATGGCGTAAAAATGGTAGTGAGCAATGAGTTACCCAACGGCATCAAATTCGAAGGTACTGAGGGGTGGATATTTGTGACGCGCGGCGCCTATCGCGCAACCGCAAGCGACCCTATTCCGGAAAAAAATGGTGTCAAATCTTTGGATTCGAGTGACCCTAAAATCATTACATCCGTTATTGGACCCAATGAAATTCATCTTATGGAAAGCAAAGAACATCATGGCAATTGGTTGGAAAGCATTCAAGGAAAGGCAAAACCCATTGCGCCGGTCGAGGTAGCGCATCGTTCATGCTCGGCTTGTTTATTGCATCATATCGCCATGAAATTGAAGCGCAATATTTATTGGGATCCGGCAAAAGAACAATTTAAACTCAATGATGTAGAGGCTACAGTTATGTTGTCGCGTCCACAGCGCGCACCTTACGCTCTAAAATAACCGAAATATGGCAACCAGCACCATCAAAAACCTTATTCTCAACAATAAAATTGACGACGCTCTGGCGGCGCTGAATGATTTTTGGGAAACACATCAATCCTTACCTAATGAATGCTTGCTATTGAGGTCTCAGCTAAAAAGGCAAATACAAGACTTAATGGCGGGCAACCAATCAGTTGAGGAGAAAAATGTTTTGGAAAATAGGGTGATTCTGGCTTTGATTGAAAAGGTTGAAATGTTTGATAAAGATTATGAGGATTGTTTTAAGGGCAATCAAAAATTTGATTCTTCTAAAGAGGGCTTTAAAGAGCGTATTGAAGCCAAATTTGCCAGTATTTATACCAATATCACCGAATTGAGCAACGGTGAATCGGCTATTATTTATAAAGCGGTGGAACGGGGTTCTAACCGAACGATTATTATTAAAGCTTTAAAAACATACGATTTTGCTGCTGATACAATTGTGCAGGATGAAATGAAAATCATGCAAAAGCTGAATCATCGGAACATCATCGAAATTGATTGTTTTTATGCCCAAAACTATCCTATTTGTACCATTCTCGATTTTATCAATGGTATTGATTTGAAAAAAATAATCCTGTCAAGTGGGAAAAGAACATTCAGTGAAACGAAAGAAATTATCTTAAAAATGTTGGATGCTCTACAATATCTGCATGAAAAAGGGCTGTATGTGCGCTTTCTTGAACCGGATAATATTTTGATGGATACTGAGGGGGAGCCTGTTTTAACCCCCCCGTTCAGAATTTTGAAGCCTGATTTTGCAGCGAGAACAATAGAACAAATGAAAACGGATTTTGCCTATCTGAGCAATACCCAAATTGAAAATAATACTTTTCAAGGAAGTATCAGATGTAATTTGTTCTCCATGGGCCTTTTGTCTTATTTTTTGTTGACCGGAGAAAATTTATTCTATGGTGAATCTTTACCCAAATTGTTAGAAGACAGGCAGCAGTTTTTTAGTAATCCAAAATATCAGAAAGACAAGTTGAAAAAGTTGAGCCGAGCGGATGTCCCGAATAGTTTTATTAAAATTCTCACCAAACTTTTGACTGATAATTTTGCTTGGGACGCTCGCCAACTCATCAGAAAGGTACAGGAGTGTATTTCGGAAGAAGGTGAAAATCAAATTTTGGTTAAAGAAAGTTATCAGCGTGCATTTTTTAGGAATGAAAATTTTCTATCTGACTTTTATGCCGCTTATTTGAAGCAATCACCCATAGCTCAAGCGAAATTCGAAGAAGCGGCTACTGCACGATCCAAAGCTTTTAATGCCGAAAGACAGGCAAAAATGCTGCATTACGCGATTAATTTAATCATCGAATCGTCGGAAAAGAATAACTTTCTCGACAATATTTTTCAAAACCCCTGGCATAAAGGATTGCCGAAGGAAGAGTTTAATATTTTTTTACAAACTTTGAAAGAGTCCGTCAAACGGTGTGATAATATGTGGAATAGCGGGATTAACACGGCTTGGGACGAAGTGATTACGGTAAATCTAAGTCTTATAAATAAAATGATTATTGAGAATTAACCATTACTAAACGGTTTTGTGAACAATAGTATTGATTGTTCAAAACGACCAAGATAGTAATGATTTAAATTCATAGTAGTTGTTATGGATTTTTTGAAACTCTTTATAGTCAATATAATTCGCAAACCGTTTATAATAATTGACCTGTAAACCGATATTCATATTGTCATTGATAGGGTAGTGGTATTGAATATTGACCAAAATCAAATCTTCAATGCCTCTGGCATCTCTTGCAGGGTAAATAATCCATCTATTCACTGTGCCCAGAAGCTTACCAAATTTGTTGTTTTTAAGCAATACTTCTGCTTCTGTTTTATAACCGGTACCATACACATAATCTCTTTCAAATTCAGGGTCATCAGAGTGGTAGATATAATCAATGATTTCGGATTGGCTACTGCCAAATAATATAAATCCGGCTTTAAGTGACGTATTCAACGTCCAGTGTTTGTCCCAATAATATTGAGAAGAATAATCGCCGGTGAAAGCCAGTGAACCAATTTTAAAAACATTACTGGTCAAGTAATCATAGTGTTGGGATATACTGAGCACAGAGTTATTGTTGAGTGGTTTTACAAAAAGCGGGGCGTGTGACAAAATATTGAAATACAATCCTGTATCCTGACTATTGATATTGAAATCCAACCAAGAATTCAAGGTAAAAAAATCAAAAGGCTTATATGATTCATTAGTTTCCTTAAATAAATCGCCATAAATTAAGGATATATTTATATAACCTCTTGACCCCAAAACATTGTCTCTCAAATGCCCCATCGGGTAGGTTGAGCCAAAACTTAACTCCCCGTTTATCAAAGGATCCGCTGTATGGTGATAAGGGAGCGTTTTGTCTTTAACCATAAAAGAATTAAGTCGAGACATAGGATTTAAAAGGGTCGTTGCGGTATATCTTAATACCTTTTTTTTACTGCTGATTTTATACCACAACGCATTGCTCAGTCTATGTGTCAATTCGCCTAAATAAACGCCTCCTAAAGACATTGTAGCAATATCTATTTCGCTGGGGGCATAGGTCTCTCCAAAATATTCCCACATCAATGTACCGCCAATAGTGAAAGGGTAGGACTCCCAATAGTTATATCCATTTGAGCGAGCCGCATTATAAAAAAGAGACCCATGATATGGATGTCCAATCCAATTGGTTGAAAAACGGTCATAATCGGGTTTAATACCGGTTTTAATATTTTTGACCCAAGTAGCGGGACTTACTTTACCCCAGTGCAAATCTCGGAGGTTGGCATCAATACGGTTGATGAAAATATTAGTCGAAATATTTTCTAAAATAGCCGGAACGGGTCTTTTCAATAGCGTCGCCACTTTCGACGGAACGGTATCGAAAGGGCGCAGTGTATATTGTCCAAAACTGAAAGAAATATGCACTAAAATCAGTAAAAAAGATAAAATGGAGTGCTTCATGGGTTTTGTTTTAAAACTCATTAAAAGATTATTGAACAAAGATATTGTCATAATCATGAGCCAATTGTGATGTTTATCAGCTTTTAAAATGATTGTTCTCATATCATTAAAAATTTAATTAAACAAACTCTGATTAAATTACCCCCGATATTTCGGAATCCCCCCCCCTCAGTATCAAACAAAAAAACTGTTCCTGAGAATTTCTGAGAATTTCATTATCATTGTGTAGTAGAAAAAATTTAAATTTACAACATGAAAAAATACCTTTTTATAGCTTTCGTTGTATCGATAATGTCTTTTAATAACGCGGCAACCGATAAAGAGGCTGCCAAGCCTTTTCAGTTGGTCACGCTCGACCCGGGTCACTTTCACGCGGCTTTGATTCAAAAAACCATGTATGAAGATGTAGCTTCTACAGTTCATGTGTACGCGCCCGAAGGCAAAGACCTGCAAGCCCATTTGGATAGGGTGAACAGCTACAATACCCGCGTGGAAAACCCCACCCACTGGGTGCAAGAGGTTTATAAAGGCTCGGATTTTTTCAATAAAATGATTGCCGACAAAAAAGGCAATGTGGTGGTTTTATCCGGTAATAACCGGCTAAAAACGAATTATATCCTTCAATCTCTGCAAAATGGGTTTCATGTTTTGGCGGATAAACCCATGGTCATCAATGCCAATGATTTTGAAAAAATCAAAACGGCTTTTGATGTAGCAGCCAAAAATAAGTTGTTGTTGTATGACATTATGACTGAAAGGTCTGAAATTACAACTATTTTGCAACGAGAGTTGTCTATGATACCTGCTATTTTCGGTACGTTAGAAAAAGGCACTCCGGAAAACCCCGCCATCACCAAAGAAAGCGTCCACCATTTTTATAAATTTGTCTCGGGCAAAGTACTTGTCCGCCCGTCTTGGTTTTTAGATGTGGTGCAGCAAGGTGAGGGCATTGTAGATGTTTCAACGCACCTCGTAGATTTGGTTCAATGGGCTTGTTTTCCCAACCAGATTTTAGATTATACCCAAGATATTCAAATCAATTCTGCAAAACGGTGGGCAACCGATATGTCCTTAACTGATTTTAAAACCATCACCCAAACGGATGGATTTCCGGACTTTTTAAAGAAAAATGTCGTAAAAGATACTACTTTGCAGGTGTTTTGCAATGGTGAAATCAATTATACACTAAAAGGCGTGCACGCTAAAACATCCGTTATATGGGCATATAAAGCTCCCGAAGGAACAGGCGACACCCATTATTCCATTATGCGCGGCACTAAAGCCAATCTAATCATTAAACAAGGCGCCGAAGAACAGTATAAACCGACTTTATATATTGAACCCGTTGGCGCAGCAGGAGATTGGACAGAAGCTTTTAAAACGATTGCCCAAAAATACGAGGGCGTCACTTTTCAACAAGTGGGTAAAAATTGGAAAGCGATTATTCCTAAAAAGTACGATGAGGGACACGAAGCCCATTTCGGACGCGTCACCGAACGGTATTTGGAATACCTCAAAAAAGGCAATATGCCGGCTTGGGAAGTGCCGAATATGTTGGCTAAATACTACACGACCACTAAAGCCTTGTCTTTGGCGAAGTGAAATGCATTTTTATAACTAAACTAAACAACATGATGAAAAAAAGAAGCCTTTGGGTGCTTTGCCTTTGTTTTATTTTTATTCAAATTGGCTACACACAAAACCCGACTATTAAGCGCGTCGACCCGACCAATTGGTGGGTGGGTATGAAAAATCCCAATCTGCAATTGCTCATTTATGGCAAAGATATTAAAGGCTCAAAAGTCGCTATCAGCTACCCCGGCGTGAGCATCGAGCAAGTGTATGAAGTAGAAAACCCCAATTATCTATTCGTTGATGTGAAAATAAGACCCGAAACTAAGGCGGGCACTTTCATGATAGAACTGTCAAAAACAGTCCAAATAAAAGGTAAAAAGGATGTCGTCACGAATCAAACTGTCACCACAAAACAGCCTTATGAATTGAAAGTGCGCGACCAAAAGCCGCAGGAAATCAATTCAAAAGACTTGATTTACCTCATTATGCCCGACCGCTTTTCAAATGCTGACCCGTCCAATGACAAGTTTTCGGATATGGCAGACACGGCTTCGGATAGAAATAATCCATTTTTACGCCACGGCGGCGATTTGCAAGGCGTAACCAATCATCTGGATTATTTGAACGAGTTGGGTGTGACCACTGTTTGGCTCAATCCCATTATCGAGAACAACCAACCCCAAACCAACGAAGGCGGCAATATGCGCTCCGCCTATCACGGTTACGGTTTTACGGATCATTATAATGTTGACCGCCGTTTGGGGGGTAATGCGGCGTATAAAAAATTGGTTGATGCCGCCCATTCTAAAGGAATGAAAGTGATGCAAGATGCTGTTTACAACCACGTGGGCATCAACCATTGGATTTTAAAAGATATGCCAATGAAAAATTGGCTCACTCAATGGGACGTTTACACCAATACTTCCTACCGCGATGAGCCGGTGGTGGGTCAAGAAAATGGCAGTAAGAGCGACTTCAATGTGCAGCAAAAGGGTTGGTTCGTACCTTTTTTACCAGATTTGAACCATGAAAACCCGTTTGTCACCAATTATTTGATTCAACATGCCCTTTGGACGGTGGAATATTTCGGCGTGGATGGCTGGCGCATCGATACCTATCAATACAATGATTTGGATTTTATGAATCGCTGCAATAAAGCCCTTTTGGACGAATATCCCAAAATGTTTATTACGGGTGAAAACTCAGTGCATAGCGTAGTCAGCCAAGCCTATTTTACAAGGAATCGGCTCTACATTCCCTATAAAAGCAATCTTCCTTCGCCAAATGATTTTGTGCTTTATCATGAAATGGCGCCCGCTTTGACCGAAAAATTTGATTGGGGAAAGGGTTTTAATCGCCTTTACAGCACTTTAGCGGCAGATGTGATTTATGAAAACCCTTCTTTAAACTTGACTTTTTTGGATAATCACGATGAAAACCGCTTTTATTCGATGGTGGGAGAGGACTTCCAAAAATTCAAATTAGGCGTTGGTTTCTTACTCACGACCCGAGGCACGCCACAATTGTATTATGGCACTGAAATTCTGACTAAAAACTTCAAAGACCCATCCGATGCTGAAGTCCGTAAGGATTTCCCGGGCGGTTGGAAAGGAGATGCTAAAAACAAGTTCTCTGCTTCTGATAAAACCCCACAAGAGAACGAAGCCTTTGATTTCACTAAAAAATTAGCCAATTACCGTAAAAATTCTCCTGCTCTTCAAATGGGTAAATTGACTCAATATTTGCCTCAAAATGGCATTTATGTCTATTTTCGTCATACCGAACAGCAGTCGGTTATGGTCATAATGAGTCAAAATGCGGACAATCAAACGTTGGATATGAAGCGATTTGCCGAAAATTTGACAGGTTTTAATAAAGGAAAAAATATTTTAACGGATAATATTGTTTCGGATTTAAGTAAAATATCTGTACCTTCCATGTCTATTCAAGTGATTGAATTGATGAAATAGATAGTGTCGCTTTCGATGCTCACCCGTGCCACCGCTTTGGAGCGGTGGCACGGATTTATACACCGATTCACACAAAGCCCCCATCAGTATAACAACATAAAATAAGCTATTTTTCATAAAAACCACCACCTTTACCAATGAAAAGACGCCATTTTATTAAAAAATTGACCGGCAGCACTGCCGCTATCACACTCGGCACAACGGCTTTAAACGCCCAAACAAGGGTTTTAGAATCCACTTTAAAAGTTTCAGCCAACGATAAAATACGACTTGGTTTGATTGGCGCGGGCATTATCGGTCATTATGATATAGATACGGCGCTGAAAATAGAAGGTACTGAATTGGTAGCTGTATGTGACCTTTACGATGGAAGACTGGATTATGCCAAAGAAAAATGGGGCAATGGCATCTACACAACCCGCGATTATCGAGAAATTCTGAATAGAAAAGATATTGATGTTGTGCTGATTTGTACACCCGACCATTGGCACGATGTCATGGGTGTAGCCGCTTTGAATGCAGGGAAACACGTTTATTGTGAAAAACCGATGGTACAGAAAATAGAGTATGGCCATGCACTGATTGACGCTGAGAAAAAGAGCGGGAAAGTGTTTCAAGTGGGTAGTCAATGGGCAAGTAATCTTTTGGTGGTGGAAGCGAAAAAGCAATTATCGTCAGGTATTATCGGCGAATTGACGCATGTAGAAGCCGTTAATGACCGTTCAGATGCCCGAGGTGCTTGGCAGTACGCTATCCCAACCGATGCATCGCCGCAAAATGTGGATTTCGACCGATTCTTGGGGCGCGCGCCGAAAGTGCCTTTTGATGCCACCCGTTTTTTCCGTTGGCGCAATTATACGGATTATGGCACCGGCGTAGCGGGCGACCTTTTTGTGCACAATGTAACCACACTGCATTCCATTACGGGCGCATTAGGACCCAATCGTATTTTTGCTTTAGGTGACCTCAATTATTGGAAAGACGGGCGGGATGCTTACGACATCGTTACGGGTATCATGGATTATCCTCAAACTGCGGCGCATCCTTCTTTTCAGTTTTTTACCCGCGTCAATTTATCAGATGGCGGCGGCGGAAAATCTTATACAAGACTCGTAGGTACTGAGGGGGTCATCGAAATCGGTGGAAATGAACTTAAAGTACGCCATTTCAAACGCCCTTTGACAACCGGATATGGAGGATACGATAGCTATACGAGTTTTTCAGCAAAACAAAAAGAAGAATATAAAAAATGGCATGCTGCCAAATTCGGCGATGCTACTACTAAAAATACGTGGGGAGAGGACATCATTTATAAAACGCCTACCGGATATGATGCTCGATTAGATCATTTTACCAACTTTTTTGAATCCATACGCGCTAAAAAACCTTGTATTGAAGATGCGTCTTTTGGCTTACGTGCTGCTGCGCCTTCATTGGCTTGTAATATGAGTGCACAACAGAAAAAAATGATAAAATGGGATGCAATAAAAATGAAAATTGTGAAATGAAGAAATTTGCTACCAGCCTTTTTATTAGTACCTTGTTTTCTTTCACTTTTTGTTCTCAAAAGCCTTTAAAATCAAGCATAAATGGACATTCTCACAATGATTATGCCCAAAAACACCCTTTTAAGACGGCTTTTAAAGCACAAATGGCATCTATCGAAGCCGATGTTTTTTTAGTCAACAATAATCTATACGTGGCGCATGAAGAGAAAGACATAAAACCCTCCAATACCCTCGAATCTTTATATTTAAAACCTATCATTGAAGCTATTCAAGTCGGTAAAGCGTATCCCATGATTTTATTGATTGATATAAAATCACAAGCGGACTCCACATTAGATGTGGTAGTGCAACAAATAGCCCGTTATCCTCTATTTTTAAATGAAAAATGTGTGGTTCAATTTATCATCAGCGGTAATCGCCCGAAGCCTGAAAAGTGGGCAACCTACCCCACCTTCATCCAATTTGACGGACGACCCAATGAAATTTACCAACCCGAGGCATGGCAACGGGTCGGCATCGTCAGCCAAAGTTTTGAGAAATACACCTCTAAAAAAGGTCAAAAAGATATAGATAATTCGACTTTTGATAAAATGAAATCCGTTGTAGATAGTATTCACACACAAGGTAAAAAAGTCCGCTTTTGGGCAACGGCGGATAGAAAGAGCGTTTGGAAAGCCTTGGCGAAAATGGGAGCGGATTTTATTAATACGGATAAGCCGAGGAGATTGAAGTCTTTTTTGAGAAGCAAATAATCTTTTTACGGATAACGACCTATTGATGTCAAACCTTGACGTAATATTACCCTATCGATATTGTTTAAATCAAGAACTTTTATGCTGGCTATTGCGATACGCGTTTTAGCTATAATTTCACCATCCTGCACTTCAAAATGTTCTTGCCATTTATCTTTTCGAGGATTAAACAGACGTACCAATCGCTTACTTCCTGTGATGTATGTGCCTAAATCAGTTCCTTTATTTTGATTGCACAAAGAACAAGCATACGCTAAGTTATCAGCTTCTGTCAACCCATCATGTTTCAAACTAATAATATGATCTATTTGATAAACATAAAAAAGATCATCTTCGTGGATATGACAATACTCGCACCTATGATTGGCACGAGTCATAACAAGTTTTCTCAAGTAGTCTGGTATATATCGGTTCATGCAGCTAAACGCTTACGAGCTTGTACTTTTGCTAAAGCAATAAGATGCTCAAGCGCCATATAACGGTCGAGCTCATATTGTTCTTCTGAACTTAATGTATCATCCTTTTTTTTATCAATTAGAAGTTCTACTCTGGCTTGAACAGCGTCAGAAGGTTTTAACTCCAATAGCCTTTTGGGGTCGAGTGTTGCTATAAAATCAGCAACTTCTTCATATCCTAAAATATTGGCACTCATCTTTATATTTTTTACAAAGATAATCATTTTTAAATAAAACATCAATTCCCAGGCGCATACGGAAACTTCAACGATTTATAATATTCCAAAGTCTTATCTGGTTTTTCATCGAATGGAATCGGCATTTTTGAAAAGGTTTGAAAATACAATAAACAGGCATTGCGCCACCAAACCGCTTCTTTTTCCTGAATCGTTAAAAGCATTTTAACTTGCTCAAAACGCAGGTTATCAACGTATGGGCGCATAGTTTCCCATGTTTTTTGAGTGGTTCTAACACTTTCAACCCCACTATAATAGCGGATGCATAATTCATCCCAAAGCGTTTTACCCGATCGCATTTTGTAATCCCATTTTATATGATGAAACCATAGTAAATATTCATCGGGACACGTTTTTAAGTCCGAAAACATACCTGATACTGAGGGGGTATATTGCGACAGCGCATTGCTACCCGTCACCGTTCTATCAAAACCAACACCCTCGGAATCGGCTTTATGGTAGTAAATACAATTCCAATCGGGGCGACTGGCAAAATCCACCCACGGCGCGGGTC
>JANPGW010000205.1:0-1728 GCA_031424115.1 Saprospiraceae bacterium
CCCCCATTTTATTCAAAGATAAAGACATAACTGAAAAATGGATGGCTGAAAAAGGCATCCCTGCGCTCGGTATTGGTTATATCAAAGACGGTAAAATGGAACAAATCAGCGTCTTTGGCGACTTGGAAAAAGGACGACCCGCCCCTAAGAACACTATTTGGAACGTGGCTTCATTGACCAAACCCATTACAGCGATGGTGACTTTAAAATTGGTGAATGAAGGTCAATGGGATTTGGATGAACCCATTTTTAACTATTGGATTGACCCCGATATTGCCAACGACCCGCGGCATAAATTGCTCACAACAAGGCTACTTTTAAGCCACCAATCAGGATTCCCAAATTGGCGATGGAACAATAAATCTAAAAAATTGGCTTTTGATTTTGATCCCGGAAAGAAATACCAATACTCGGGCGAAGGCATGGAGTATTTGAAGCACGCTCTGGAAAAGAAATTCAACAAAACCTTAGACCAATTGGCGCAAGAGCTAATTTTTGCACCTTTAGAAATGACCGACTCACACCTTATTTGGGATGACAAAATGGATGAAACCCGATTCGCGAAATGGCACAACAAAAAAGGAGAACTCTACGAAACCACCAAAAGAAAAGAAGCCAGTGCTGCCGATGACCTTTTGACGACCATTGAAGATTATTCAAAATTCATGTTGCACATCATCAACGGGGCAGGGATGAAACCCGAACTTTTCAAAGATTTGACAACGCACCAAGTGAAAACCAAAGGCGGAAAATTCTTCGGTTTGGGCTTAGAACTCTATGATTTTGGCAATAACGAATATGGTTTGACGCACGGCGGCTCCGACCAAGGTGTGAGAACCATCGCATTTATGTTTCCAGAACGAAAAGAAGGTTTAGTGATTTTCACCAATTCCGATACGGGCGGCAATGCTTATGAGCCCGTTGTGGTCGCTTATCTAAAAGAGTTGGGTAAAAAGATAATTGATATTGAAATGAAGTAAAATGCTGAGAACCCCTCAGTAGTTAGTCAAGTTAATCATGTCGGGCACAACTTTTGGAAAGTTGTCAACTTTCCCAAAGTTTATGTAAAAAAAAACCGACACTATTAAATTGACTGACTACTCAGTATTCTTTCAAATTATGATTGAAGGTAGTTTGGTGCATAACTCTTGGAAAGTTTCAAACTTTCCAAGAGTTTTATCAGACAACTTACATTTGAAGAACCCCTCAGTATTTCCTTACACTTTCGCCATTTCCCAACCCAATATTGCTTTTTTACGGGTACTGCCCCAATGATATTCACCGATAACGCCCGTGGATTTTATGACTCGGTGGCAAGGTATCAAAAAGGCAATGGGGTTGCTGCCGATGGCGGTGCCGACTGCTCGCACAGCTTTAGGATTTTGAATGCTATCCGCTATTTTTTGATACGTTGACACCGAACCTTGTGGGATTTTTAAAAGAGCCTCCCATACTTTGAGTTGAAAATTGGTGCCTTGTATCCAGACGTGAATTTTATCCGTTGCAGTAGGAGCAAAAACTTTCTGAACGACCCCCTCAGTATAAACGGTATTTAAAACCAATTTAGCCGCCTGCCATTTATCCATAAAAGTTTGAAATGTCTGCTCTTTATTCGTTTCATCCACAAAAGACAAGGCACAAATGCCCTTTTCAGTCATGGCAATAAAACATTCACCAAAAGGGGTTTGATGAAAACCGTATTGAATCTCAAGCCCTTGCCCGAAGGTT
>JANPGW010000206.1:0-6828 GCA_031424115.1 Saprospiraceae bacterium
AGTGCTGCTGATGGTTCATTAGCCGCACTTTTGGGTGCTTCGCCGGGCGCGTCCACAGCTGTTACCATTATGATTGATTTATTGAATAAATGTTTTAAAAATTCAATGGCAACTGCTGAATGGCAAGCAAAACTCAGGCAATTGATTCCATCGTTTGGGCAATCATTGTCTCAAGATGCGGCTTTATGCGAACAAATTAGAGAAGAAACCAGTCGTATTTTGGAGATTTGATTTTTATTGAGGATTTGGTTATTTGAGGATTTGAAGATTTGATTTTGGCAATTAATTACATTATGGAAAAGTGATGTTTTAATATATTTGCTGTTTATTTTAACATTTAAACATAAATATCATGAGAGCATACTACTTTGAAAAACTTGATGTGTGGCAAAAAGGACGCTTATTGATAAAAAGCATCTATACAATTTCACAAAAACTTCCGCCCGAAGAAAAATTTGGGATAATATCGCAAATAAGGCGCGCTGCAATTTCTATCAATTGTAATATTGCCGAAGGCGTAAGCCGCCAAACAGGAAAAGAGCAAGCCAGATTTACAGAAATTGCCTACGGCAGTCTAATGGAAGTCCTTAATCTTCTAATATTATCTCAAGATTTACTTTTCATATCAGATGAAGACGTCATTCAGCTACGACCACTCATAGAAGAAATGAGTAACAAATTAAACTCCCTCCGTGAAACGCAATTGAAAAGGATGTGATTTATTGAGGATTTGGTTATTTGGTTATTTGAAGATTTGAGGATGCGACAGTCAAATCCTCGCATCCTCGCATCCTCGCATCCTCGCATCCTCAAATCCTCGCATCCTCGCATCCTCAAATCCTCAATAAATCTTACTTAAACTTCATGGCAACCGTCACCATATCAGAGGTGAGAGCAGTGCTGCGACTATAATGCGAATAGCGCAGCTCCACACTATTCCAATGGCGAATGCCCATCACACCATCTCTTGGGACAAATCGAATGCCTGCACCGACGGAATGACTCGTCAATTTTGATAAATCATAGTCACTGGTAAAAAAGTCTGCAGTCGGCGTTTGTTGTTTATAACCCGCAAAATATTTAATGCCATTTTGAGCATAAAAACGGTAAAAAGGACTCACTGAAAAGTACGGTGAGAGTTTTACCACGGGCTCAAGGCTCAAAGTATGGGCTTTCAAACCCCAATCATCAACGTAAAAACGATAAAAAGAACGTATGATAACCCGATCACCCGCAAAATATGTGGCGCGCATACTGAGGGGGAGCTTTTTTCGGCTATCGGGTAAATTTTCGGGTTTAGCCGTACCATTGTTAAAATATACCCTTTGGTACTTAGTTGCTAAAAGTCCTTGCTGATAGGCGGGTTCTACCATAAATGACATCTGCAATCGCTGGTTGATAATTTGGGCAAATGTCAATGCCAAATTGAATGTATTGCGGGGCGAATAATTCACGTTGTCGGCATTATGTCCACCTGTACCATATCCCACCGGGCGCAATTCATAGGGATAAATAACTTTCCAAGTGTCTAAGAATGCCCCTAATTTAGCGCTAAACTCCCTGCTTTTGTCTTTTGATGTTTTTGAAAAATTCAGCCCTGCACCTTTTGAAGTATAATCATATTCCGTTGAAAAAGAACCGTTTGCACCAAATGTGATTCCCCTGTTTTCATCCGCAACTTGCCAAGATACTGAAGGGTACACCCGCACATCCTGATAAGATGCAGAAGTGCGGACGAGACCATTTCTGCCTATACCATTGGGTTCTATCATATCGGATGATGCTGAAGTATAAGTATCCACACCCACTTCCAGGCCAATATTGTGCTTGCGATTGCGGTGGTCGTATCGTGAAAGTTTTAAATCAAATGTATTAGAAAAATCAGTCAGTTTTTCAGTTCCAATGCCCCCCGTTACGGCTGAATTGTTGCCATCTTGGGTGTAATAGCTTGATACCAAATTGACTTCTTCGATTTTTAAAGTTTTGGATTTATAAGCGGTATCTTGTTCGGTGGTTGTGCTGTTTTGTGAAAATCCGCACAGAATGCCCATGAAAAGCACCAATGCCGATAAAGAAATTCTTCTCATTCTCTGAGTTCTATTTTTTAAAAGTAAAAGAAATTTTTTAATTGCACCCGCAACCGCCACCTGATTTACCACCGTTTGCGCCCGACGCACCTTCACGATACAGCTGAGCATTTTGCTCAAATTTTTCGATTTTTCGAACCGCTAATTCCATTTCACTGTCATTTATGTACTGTTTTTGGTACTCCTTTACCGAAACACAAGAAGGTAATGCGGAAATGACTACCGCCGCTACCGTTAGTTGGAGAGCTGTTTTTCTATTTTTCATTTTGAACTAAATTGATGTTTTTAGAAGTGAATAGTTTGTTGTTATCGTCTATGATGATGCACTCAATGTGCTGCATTTGGTTAATCAGATTGAGACCCACTTGCACACCCATCACCATTACAGGGGTTGCCATGGCGTCCGCAATTTCAGCATTGGGGCATAAAATCGTAACGCTTTTAATGCCTGAAACGGGAAAACCCGTGCGCGGGTCAATGGTGTGAGAATAGCGTTTGCCGTTAATGACGGCGTATTTCTCGTAATTTCCAGAAGTTGCCACCGCCATATCGCCCACTTCAAGAAATGAAAAATTGCTGTTTTGTTGGTCGGGATCAGCCACGCCAATTGTCCACGGGCTACCGTCGGGTTGAGTGCCCCAAGTGGTCAAATCACCCGAAGCATTGACTATGCCGCTGGTCACGCCGTTGGATTTTAATATAAATTTGGCTCTTTCAGCGGCATAACCCTTGCCAATACCGCCAAAACCAATGCGGATACCTTCATTTTTTAAAAAAACTGTCCCCTCCCCGAGGTTTCGGGACAAGCCCTCAGTATTAATCTCAATATTTCGATAATTGATTAGGCGAACGGCATTTTTAGCCGTTTGGGCATCAGGTAGAGAGGTCATGGAAGTATCAAAATTCCAAAACCGCTTATCAATGGAGCCATAAGTAATGTCAAAAGCGCCTTGTGTAATTTCGGAAATACGGATAGAACGGCGAATTAAATCAAGCACTTCTCTATCCACCGCCACGGGTTGAACACCTGCGTTACGATTGATAAGATTGGTTTGACTATCCTCGCTAAAAGTCGTCAAAAGGCGTTCAATGCGTTGAATTTCCGCGATTGCCCCATCAATTTGGTGATTAGCCCAAGCCTCATCCGTGCTGACGACACTGATTTCGAAGCGATTGCCCATAAGACGCATCGCCCGCTTAAAAACCCTGTTTTCGAGAGCTGAACTATTTGGCATTTTTAACTGCACTTATATCATTGATAAATGTCTTCGCATCGCTTTTGGGCATGCCGCTCCATGTTTTTAAAACTTTCCCATTGGCATCCAATAGTACTGTGAAAGGAAACGCGCCTTGTGGATTATAACGCTCGGCGAGTGCCTCATTTTGCTTGGTTTGTTGCTTGGAAAGCTTGTTTTTTTTCAAGCGGGGAAAATCGGCTTTGACTAAAAGGAGATTTGAGTTAGCATATTGAGTGAAAGTCGCTGATTCAAAAATCTCTTTTTTCATTTTGATGCACGGCACGCACCAGTCAGAACCTGAAAAATTGAGAAGTATGAGTTTTTGTGATTGCGCTGCCTCTTTTTGTGCTTTTTCAAAATCCATTGCCCAATCTAAAGGCATCGAAAACGTCATAGTTGTGAATAGAACTGCAAGGAATAGTTTCATTTAACTTAAATTAATTTTATTAATACTTTTATTAATACCAACACGCTGAATTTTGAAAAAAGGTTGCTTAGGTATAAAAATTATTTTTTCGATGCTGCACTCTTAAATAAACACAAAAACTGCAGCTGCCGCCGTCAACCATAAAATGACCCGGTTATAATGTTTATCTGCAATATGTCGGACGATATACACGCCGATGTAAAACCCGATGATTAGAAAGGGTAACAACGCAATATTGACAGAAATAGAATTGTAGTGAATGGTTTTCCAACTAAAAATATGGAAAGGCAGTTTAAAAATATTGATAAAAAGAAAGAGCCACGCGTGAGTACCGATGAAGTTGTTTTTAGATAAACGCATACTCATCCAATATATTGTTGCGAACCCACCCGCCTGATTGCCTATCATGGTCGTAAAACCTGTAGCCAATCCCATAACTCCCGAAAACCAAATGGAATGAGGCACTTTTAACGTCGGATTTCTATCCAACCAAAACATACCCGCCACAATAATCAGTACAATCACCGCCATCATCTTCTTAAAAACGGCTTCATCCAAGTCCTTCCCTACCCAAACGGCTATTAAAATGCCAACTAAAACCCAAGGCGCTAATTTGAACAAAGAGGCCCAATTGACATGCCTTTTATAGTATAAAACGGCTAAGGTATCCCCTACTATCAGCATCGGCAACAAAATACCCGTCGAAGTTTTACTTCCGAATACCATCGCCAAAGTAGCAACCGTAATCGTAGAAAGAGAGTTCAAACCCGATTTGCCAATGCCCACCACTACTGCCGTAACGATGGCTAATGACCATTGAAAAGTGGTTAAATGATAGGAAGATAGATATTCGAGCATTTTAATTAAAAAGGGCGTTTATTAGGGTCTTGACGGGTATCAAAAAAAGCAGAAATAATCAATATTTTACCTTCGATACGATAAAACATCTGTCTGTTTTTATCAATGGAAACAAAATAAACGGATTTAGTCTTCGGAGCTTTTCTATAAGATTTTGGGGTTTTTGAAACCTTTTCAACCGTTTTTAATACTGAATCAACAAAATTATTGGCAGTTGGTATTGAAAATTGGGTTTCTAAATAAGTGGCAGTTTCTTTAATCTGACGCAAGGCTTTCTTGCGCCATTTTATTTGTGTAACCATCGAGAAAGTTCGCTTAGGGCTTGATCGTGAGAAATGAGGTTTTCTTCATGGTATGTTTCTGCAATGGCTTGTTCCAATTCTTGTTCTTGCTCCGGCGTTAGATTATAAGATAAGTCTTCATTGTCTTTTTCAGTAACTTCTTTTAAAGCTTTAACAAACTGAATGAGTTCGGATCTTTTCGCTTTACCTATAAGACTCACTAAAATACCTTTAAGTTCAAAATCGTTCATTGAATTTAACTCTGCTACTTTCATTTTATTACTTTTTAAATTAAATAACCTTACAAATTTAAGCTTTTTTGAATCAATTACAACATTTTTAGACCCCTCAGTATGAAGCCTACTCGAAATAATTCGAGTAGGCTTATAATCCGTCAATTATTCTCTTCACTGACAACTCAAAAATGGGCTACTTTTTAAATATAATCATTAATGATATTTTCCAACCATTCTTGCTTACCGCTTTTTACTGCGGGTTCACCGTTTTCAATGGCGAAATTGCGTAAATCTTCAAGCGTCAATTTGCCGTTTTCATAGTCATTGCCTTTGCCCGTATCAAATGACGCATAACGGTCAGCACGAATTTTTTTATACGGCGATTTCGTTAAAATAGCATCTGAAACCACAAGAGCCCTTGCAAACGCATCCATGCCACCCACATGAGCGATGAAAATATCTTCTAAGTCCGTTGAGTTCCGGCGCGTTTTCGCGTCAAAATTGATACCGCCCGTTGAAAATCCACCCGCTTCAAGAATAACGAGCATGGATTCCACTAATTCAAAAACATTCACCGGGAATTGATCCGTATCCCAACCATTTTGATAATCGCCACGGTTGGCATCAATCGAACCCAACATATTATTATCAGCCGCAATTTGCAATTCATGTTGGAATGTATGACCCGCCAAAGTCGCGTGATTCACCTCCAAATTCAATTGAAAATCATTCTCCAAACCATGCTCACGCAAGAAGCCAATCACCGTAGCCGCATCATAATCATATTGATGTTTCGATGGCTCACACGGCTTAGGCTCAATATAAAATTTACCTTTAAAACCCTGCTTGCGCGCATAATCACGAGCCATTGTTAAAAAGCGACCCATATGCGCCAACTCACGTTTCATATCCGTATTTAAAAGCGTCATATAACCTTCACGACCGCCCCAAAATACATAACCCTCACCGCCTAATTTGATAGTCGCATCAATCGAGTTTTTCACTTGCGTACCCGCATAAGCCACCGCCGCAAAATCAGGATTCGTACTTGCACCATTCATATAACGTGGATTCGAGAACACATTAGCCGTGCCCCAAAGGAGTTTCACCCCCGTTTCAGCCTGTTTTTCAGCCGCTTTATCCGTGATTTTGGTATAATTGCTTTCATATTCAGCAATCGTAGAAGCTTCATCTACTAAATCAACATCATGGAAACAATAATATGGAACGCCCAATTTAGTGATAAATTCAAAGGCAGCATCCATTTTATCATAAGCCCTGCTCAAAGCATCACGTTTTTTATCCCATGGAAAATTTTTAGTGCCCGGGCCAAAAGGATCGCCACCTGTACCGCAGAATGTATGCCAGTAGCAAACTGCAAAACGCAAGTGTTCTTTCATCGTTTTACCCGCTACAACCCTATTTTCGTCGTACCATTTAAAAGCCAATGGGTTATCGCTTTTTCTACCTTCAAATTTTATCTTTTTTACGCCTTTAAAAAACTGTGATGCCATGATTTTATTTTTAAAAATTTATGAATAACCGTGCCACCGCTTCGAGCGGTGGCACGGATTTTATGAATTATTTTTCAAGATTTTCTCCCATTTTTTATACCCCTCAGTATAAGCCTCTTGCAAATGCTTTTGAGGTTCCACCGTTTGTATTTTATTCAAACCTATAAAAGCTTCATTAAAACTTTTG
>JANPGW010000207.1:0-10972 GCA_031424115.1 Saprospiraceae bacterium
GAAATACACCTCTCTATGTATCTACCGAACTGTCGGGGCGATGCCCCTTGCTACTGAAGAATTTGTTATTCCCCTCAATTTAAAAATCGCTTTCTAAATTTCACAACTTTCAAAAAAAAATGAAAGTTTTTAAACTTCAAAAGTCTAACTTTGTTCTTTATATAAGGACTTGCCTTTCGGCAATCAAATAATTTTAAATGGTACAGTCAAATAACTATTCAATGATTATAAGCGATCTTTTACAGCGGGCTTTACATTTTGACAACTTGACAGCCGAAGAGGGTGTTTTTCTGTTTGAAAACGCTGCGACCACTGAATTGATGTATGTCGCCAACAAAATGCGCCAACATCACGTGCCGGGCAATGTGGTGACGTGGATTATTGACCGCAATTCGAACACCACGAACGTCTGTAATGCCAATTGTAAGTTCTGTAATTTTTACCGCCGACCGGGTCATGGCGAAGCCTATATCACAAGCATTGAGGAATATAAGCTAAAGATAGAGGAGACTTTTGCCTTTGGCGGTGAGCAATTATTGCTGCAAGGCGGACATCATCCGGATTTAGGGCTGGCATTTTACGTGGACTTATTCAAGAACCTCAAGCAACTCTACCCTACTTTAAAGTTACACGCATTGGGACCACCGGAAGTGGCTCATATCACCAAACTGGAAAAGTCCACCCATTATGAGGTTTTGAAAGCCTTGAAAGAAGCCGGTTTGGATTCATTGCCCGGCGCCGGTGCTGAAATATTGGATGACCGCGTGCGCCGCTTGATTTCTAAAGGCAAATGTGGGGCTGAGGAATGGCTCGAAGTTATGCACCAAGCCCATAATTTGCATCTGACCACTTCGGCGACCATGATGTTCGGACACATCGAAACCAACCTTGAACGCATGCAGCATTTGGTCAAAATTAGGGATATTCAAGCTAAAAAACCCGCAGATGCTAAAGGCTTTTTGGCGTTTATTCCTTGGCCTTTTATGGATGAGGGCACTTTGTTGAAAAAAATAAAACGCGCGCGCAACACTGTTACCGGTGACGAATATATCCGAATGATTGCCCTGAGCCGCATCATGTTACCCAACGTTAAAAATATTCAGGCATCATGGTTGACAGTCGGCAAACAAGTGGCTCAAGTCTGTTTACATGCCGGAGCGAATGATTTTGGCAGCATTATGATTGAGGAAAATGTGGTTTCGGCTGCGGGTGCCGCCTTCCGTTTTACTGCGGATGGGATTCAACAAGCTATTCGAGATGCCGGATTCACACCTCAATTGCGTAATCAGCAGTATGAGTACAGAGATTTACCTAAAAATATGAAACAACAAGAATTGGATAAAGTGGCGATGATTGTTGATTGAGTTTGCTATACTGAGGGGGGGGGTAATTTTCCCCTTTCAGTATCACTTTGAACATTTTTATACCAAATCACTATCGCTCAGGCTGCTGGTCATTTTTTGCACAAACCTAAACTGGTTGAAAAACTCGCGCGCTACTACACGCATGACCGTATATGTGGGAATCGCTAATATCATCCCCGGAATGCCACCAACTTTTGCACCAATCAGCGTCACTAAAAATATTTCCAAAGGATGAGCTAAAACACGATTTGAAAAAATTAAGGGTTGAACTATCCAATCATTCAAAAATTGCATCGTGCCAAAAACGAGCGCAATTTTTATAATCAACGGAACCGTTTGACTATAAAAATCTAATTGTATACTGGAAGTGACCGTCACAGAAATAGCGAAAATACAGCCCATCCAAGGACCCAAGTATGGCACGATATTAATGAGCCCGGCAAAAACCGCTATCAACAAAGCATTGTGGACGCCCAAAATGAGCATGGATAAGGTCATGAAAATAATCACAAAAACCATTTGAAGCAAAATACCTGAAAAATAGCGGGTCAAAAGGGTTGTTGTGTCCCGAATCGCTTCGCGCATATTATCTTCTTTCTCTTTCGGCACTACAGACACTAAAAAGTCCCGAAACATGGTTTGCTCTTTCAAAAAGAAAAAGGAAATAAAAATAACGGCAAAAGTCCCGACAAAAAAATCACCCGCAGTAGAAACAACCGATTGAAAAAGAGCATTGATATTTTCAGGTTTTATTCTTGAGATAAGTTCATTTTCGAGGACTGTTAAGGCTGTTTCTTTCTTTTTAATAAAGCCAAATTTGCGCCCCGTTTCGGTCAAATCCGCTAAAGGTTTTTCAAGATTTTTGGCAACCGTATTGTAGTCAATCTGAGAAATGTTATTGGCTTGTTCAACGATTAGTGGCACAAAAGTCAAGAAAAACAAACTGATGATGATAATGAAAAAAGCCAGCGTTAAAGCGGCTGATATAGATGAAGGAATATGTATTTTTCCTATGCGTACACGCTTGAAAATCAACATAATGGGTTGACCCAAAGTGGAAATGACCCACGCAATAAGGACATACGTCACAATGCTGCGCAAGTAGTAAAGTATAGCGCCCACCAATAACAATGATAGGGCTATCGCTATATTCCTTTGGGTTAAAGTCATTTTATAAAGACTGAACTAATGCGTTTTCAATCAAACTTTTGAATAATAAACAACCGTCTGCATTGCCTAAAATGTCCTCGCTGGCGCGCTCAGGATGAGGCATCATACCGAATACATTGCGTTGGGCGTTGCAAATACCGGCAATATCCATCGTCGTACCATTTGGATTAGCGCCCTCAGTATAGTCACCTTTTTCATCACAATATTTGAATAAAATTTGGTCATTCTCGACCAAATTTTTCAACGTCTCATCGGATGCGTAATAACGACCTTCCGCGTGAGCAATCGGAATTTTCAAAGGCTGATTCAAATCAAGGTCAGCCGTCAAAGCCGAATTATTGGTAATGGTTTTCAAATAAACATTTTTACAGATGAATTTCTGATTAGCATTGCGCAATAATGCACCCGGCAATAGATGAGCTTCGCACAAAATCTGAAATCCGTTGCAAATGCCAAAAACATAACCGCCCGCATTAGCAAACTCGATAACGGCTTGCATAACCGGCGAAAAACGCGCAATGGCACCGCAGCGCAAATAGTCACCGTAGCTGAATCCGCCCGGTAGGATGATGCACTCTACATCCGATGGCAAAGTGGTTTCTTTGTGCCAAATTTTTTGAACCGGCTGACCGATGACTTCGCCCAACACGTGAATCATATCATCGTCGCAATTGGAACCGGGAAATACTACAACACCGAATTTCATATTGTTTATATTTTATAATTATAAGATATTTAAAATCAATTAAAAATATGCTTTAAAAAGGCTACTTCAATGCTCACAGAATCAACTGAACCCATTAATTTTTGTAACGTTGAGATTTTGTAACCCCTGTTGATATCATAAAAAAGGTGCGCCTCTGTTTCTGTGACCACGCTATTGTCTGAATTAAGAATTTCGATTGTTTTATTGACATTGCCGTACATTTCATCAACCACAATTTTCTTCGTCCTTAAGTTTTTGTCTTTTGACCAGTATTCATACTTGAAACCGTGATTGCCGACCGGCATTTCTTTCACTAAATATTTGTCCGTCCATGCCGGGCGATTAATGTCAGAAGCGATAAACATCTTCAACTCTTCATCAAAATTCGGTTTTTCAATCACCTGAGTTTCTTTTTTCCCGTTGACCGAAACCGTTTTTTGAATAGTCATCCCCCCATCCGTCAAACGTTTGATTTCACCATTAAAAAAACCTTTGATATCATAAAATGGCTTTATGACAGCTTTATTTTGAGAACTTTCTTTAGTCTGACAAGACCCTAAAAAAAGGAATAAAATATGGGTAATCAAATATTTATACATACATTTCAATTTTCAAAAGCCCTATCCCGATTCCACAGGATTTCTTACAAAAATAATGATAAATCGCAAAAAGAGCATAGCCCTTGAAGTTCGGTAGAATTGTGTAAAAATGGAAGTTTACATCGCGGCATAGCCGCAAAAGACTTAATTTTCTTTCTTATGCGGCTATGCCGCGATATAACCTTTTGATTTTGAATCAACCTACCGAACTTTCGGAGCTATGCTCCTTACTAAACGCGTATTAAATTTCAAAAAGTAACCTTGCCCGATTATAAACAATGGCATGGGTCACGCATCAATAAATTAAATTTTCGCCATCCATTTCAGCAGACGGCTCAATGCCTAATAACGCCGCAATAGTGGGTGCAATATCTGCCAATTTACCATTTTTGACCCTTTTACCTTCTGCATTTTTTGACACATAAATACAGGGCACAGGATTCATGGTGTGCGCCGTATTGGGCGTACCATCGTCATTAATCATATAATCCGAATTGCCATGGTCAGCAATAATGATACAATCATAATCATAGTTCAACGCCGTTGTAATCAATTCCTCCGTACAAGCCGAAACCGTTTCAGCAGCGTGCATGGCAGCCGTAAAAACGCCGGTATGCCCCACCATGTCGGTATTGGCATAATTGAGACAAATAAAATTGGGCTGATTGACTTCTATTTCTGCTACAATTTTTTCAGTGATTTCTCCCGCACTCATTTCGGGCATCAAATCATAAGTAGCCACTTTGGGCGAAGGGGCCAGAATGCGTTTTTCACCCTCAAAAGGTTCTTCGCGCCCACCCGAAAAGAAGAAAGTAACGTGTGGATATTTTTCCGTTTCGGCAATCCGCACCTGGGTTAAACCGGCTTTTGAAATGACTTCGCCAAGGGTATTGACTAAGTTGTCTTTTTCAAAAATAACATCGATATTCTGATATGTTTCGTCATATCGGGTCATTGTGACATAACGAATATCGAGTTTGTGCATATTATATTCATGAAAATCTTTTTGAGTCAAAGCTTCCGTTATTTCGCGGGGTCGGTCGGTTCTGAAGTTGAAACAAATCACGACATCCCCATTTTTAATCACCCCCTCAGTATCGAGTACGATAGGTTTTAAAAATTCATCCGTAACACCTTCTTGGTAGCTTTTTGCAATATAGGCTTCAAAATCAGAAATGTTTTCACCCGTAGCATGAACCATGACATCATACGCCAATTTCACACGCTCCCAGCGTTTATCTCTATCCATGGCATAATATCTCCCAACGATTGTCGCTATTTTGAAATTTTTATTGTCAAGTGATTGATCTAAATCTTTTAAAAAGCCCAAACCACTTTTAGGGTCACAATCCCGCCCGTCTGTGAACGCATGAACGTAACCATGACACCCCTCAGTATGAGCAATATCACAAAGCGCTTTAAGGTGTTCGATGTGTGAATGCACACCGCCATCGGATACCAGCCCAATAAAATGAACAGGTTTGTTATTAAGACGAGCAAATTTCAAGGCTTCAATGAGAACAGGGTTTTTATGAAGTTCTTTATCCCTGATACTTTTTGAAATACGGGTAAGCTCTTGGTACACAATCCGTCCGGCACCAATATTCATGTGCCCCACTTCTGAATTACCCATCTGTCCTTCGGGTAGTCCCACTTGTTCTCCAAAAGTAACCAGTTCAGCCGAGGGATATTTGACGTAAAGACTATCCACAAAAGGTGTATGAGCCAATGTAATAGCATCCGCGCGGCGTTTTAAACCATGACCCCACCCATCTAAAATTGCAAGAAGAACACGTTTTTGATTCGACATAATTGTATTTTGATTTGACTCATTAATTGGTAGTGAATTCTTGCGCAAAGTTAATTATTCGGAACGGATAAAGTATAATGCCGTATGTTTAATTATAAAAAAACGGGAACTTTGCCCGCGGAATTCCTCAAAATGGGGCAAAAATGTTTAACAATACCTTAACTGTTACCTTTAGGAAGCGGGGCGTCTCTATATTGAGATTAAAAAAAGATTTTCCCAAGTGTTAAATATCAATGCATAAAACAACAAATGAAATTTTCAAACGTTTTTAACAGACTGATTTTCAACACCTTACACTATTGGCAATTGATTACTCAATAAAATCACTTAAATAAGGTAAGGCAATTTAGAGACTTTGGTACGTTATTGTTTAATACATTTACAGCGATAAACAATCATTTTAAAACAAAAAACGCTCGAACGAGCATACGAAATGAAAACCCTGATATTAATTCTATCTTTTGCATTCCCATTCTCGACGTCTAATCCAATGACTCAGAATATTTCTATCATCACCAAAGCTATTGGCGATGGTGATGCAACAACTTTGGGCAATTATTTTGACAATTCGGTGGAATTAACCATTTTAGATAAGCAAGATGTTTTGGATAAAACCAAAGCCACCGAAGCTATAAAAAGTTTCTTTTTGAAAAACAAACCGCGCGCTTACAATATGGTGCATCAAGGTACGTCAAAAGGAAACGCTTCACACTACACTATTGGCGATATGCAAACCGCTTCGGGTAATTATCGCGTTTATTTATACTACAAATCTGTCGGCGGTGATAAAATCCTGATTCAGGAAATGCGCATTGAGAAATAAAAAAACATCAAAATCTTGATATACTAAGGGGTAGTTGTCGTTGAGATAACTACCCCTTTTATAATGATGAACGATGAATTAGGAATGATATGAAGACAACATTTATTATCAATTTTCATTATTCATAATTCTTAATTCATCATTCATCATTACATCCTACTGCTGCTGAAAAACATATTTAATAATATTCGCGCCCATTTCAAGTGCCTTCTGGCGCAAATCTTCGGGGTCTTTATGCACATCGTCCCAGCCATCTCCCAAATCCGATTCAAAATTATAAAACGCCACCAAACGTCCTTGCCACAAAATGCCATATCCTTTTGGAGGTTTACCATCGTGTTCGTGGATTTTGGGAATGCCATTGGGAAAATCGTATTTTTGATGATAGATAGGGTGTGAAAAAGGTAGCTCCACTAACTCAGTTTCAGGAAACACTTTTTTCATAGATGGGCGAATATAAGGATCCATGCCATAATCATCGTTAATAAAAAGGAATCCGCCACCCATCAGATAAGCCCGCAAATTCTCAGCCTCCTGATTGCTAAAAACCACGTTGCCATGTCCGGTCATATATACAAAAGGGTAATTGTAAATTTCTGCGCTCCCGACTTCAACGGTAGCATACTCCAATTCAAAATTTGTCCCTAAACTTTTATTACAAAAAGCCGCCAGATTTTTTAATGAATTGACATCGTTGTACCAATCACCTCCGCCATTGTATTTCAACAAAGCCAATTTCAAAGTCGGCTTGGGTTTTACAAAAGACAGCATGAGAAATGCCATAAAAACTACACTACTCAATAAACCGATTTTTTTCATCATTCTAAATAACCTTAATTTTTGATATCACTATAACTCATTTATCAAATGGACGGAATGACAAGCCACAATACCCGCCGTTTCTGTTCTCAATCGGCTTTTACCGAGCGAAACCCCTTTGAATCCTTGGGCAAAAGCCGTACCGACTTCAGCCTCCGTAAAATCCCCTTCTGGCCCTATTAATATAACGCAATCCGACCCTTTTTCGTATTCTGCCGATAATAGCTTTATTGAATCGTCATTACAATAAGCTATCAATTTTTGAGCCTTTTGGGGCAGTTCTTTGTTCATAAAACGCTGAAAATCAATAGCTTCATTCAATTTGGGTAGATATGTTTTCAAGGATTGTTTCATCGCTGAAATTAAAATACCTTTCAGCCTTTCGTGCTTAACAATCGTTCGTTCGCTGCGTTTACAAATCAGCAGGGTAATTTCATCAATGCCTATTTCAGTTGCCTTTTCTAAAAACCATTCCAGACGGTCAATATTTTTAGTGGGCGCAATAGCAATATGCAGATAAAAATCTCGTTTATTGTACGCTTCAATTGTCTTTTTGATACCGATTGTACATGTTTTTTTGCCCAATTCAATGATATCACCTTCATAAAGATTGCCTTTGCCGTCGGTCAGTTGCATTATATCGCCAATTTTTTTGCGCAATACCTGAGCGGCATGTCGGGCTTCGTCTTCTTCGAGAATGGCTAAGCCGTTTTGAATATGGGGTGTAAAAAAAAGCTGCATTTTTTTCGTTTGATTAAAAATATAAAAATCTAAATGTAAAATCAAAAATTTTGAATATAAAAGTGTTTTATACTGAAGGGGGGTATTAGTCCGACAAAAATAAACATTTGTCCATTTTAAAATAAAATGAAAACAGTGAGTTTTAAAATTTGTTACATTTGCAGTCTTTTTCGAGTAATAGTAACAAATATTAATTGATAATTTAAAATCTAACTTATCGCGAGGTAAGTTTTTAATTGAAATATATGAGTATAGCGATGCTTGGACAATTCTTTTTGAGTTTGTCCTTATTGATTGTTCTACATGAGTGCGGTCACTTTTTTCCCGCAAAATGGTTTAACACACGCGTTGAAAAATTTTATCTGTTTTTTGACCCCTATTTTTCCCTATTCAAAAAGAAAATCGGTGAAACCGAGTATGGTATTGGCTGGCTGCCCCTCGGCGGTTATGTCAAAATCAGTGGGATGGTGGACGAAAGTATGGACACCGAACAGATGAAACTACCGCCTCAACCCTGGGAGTTTCGCTCCAAAAAAGCTTGGCAACGGTTGGTAATCATGTTGGGCGGCGTGACGGTGAATTTTATATTGGGGTTTTTAATTTTTGGCATGATGCTATGGTATTACGGCGAGGAATATGTACCCGTTGAAAGTTCTAAATTTGGTATTTATGCTGATTCCTTGGGTCAAAAATTAGGTCTACGTACGGGCGATAAAATATTGAAAGTGGGTGATAAACCTTTTGAAAGATTTGAAGATAGAATTGTTTTGAGAGAAGTGGTTTTCAACGGTGTGAAAAATATTCAAGTCGAACGGGATGGTAAGGTGCAGATTATCAATATTCCCGATGAAGCCGTAAAAATGCTTACCGCTTTTGAGAATAAAGACAAAGGTGTTTTTTCATTGCCCAGACCATTTACTATTGACTCTGTTGTAAAAGACAGACCTGCCGCTAAAGCACAACTCAAAAAAGGGGATTTAATCATTGCTTTTAATGATATTCCAACCCCTTTTTACAATGATTTTGAAGCGTTAGCTAAAAGATTTAAAAATCAGCCTTCTACCTGGAAGATACTGAGGGGGGGCGATACGTTGGTTTTAAACGTTCAATCAGATGAAAATGGGCTTTTCGGATTTTCTGCCGGAACGGATATGCGTAAATACTACTCTACCAAAATCCAAAAATATTCCCTCGCTCAAGCTTTACCAATGGGCGTAGCAAAAGGGTATGATTTCCTGCTCAATCAAATTAAAGCTTTCGGTAAGATGTTTAAAGGCGAAATCAAAGCCAGCGAAAGTGTGGGCGGCTTCAAATCAATTGCCAAAATGTTTGGTGAGACATGGGATTGGGAACGTTTTTGGCTTATGACAGCCAGTTTATCCATCATTTTAGCGTTCATGAATCTGTTACCTATTCCGGCTCTTGACGGTGGTTACGTGGTATTTTTATTGTGGGAAGTGATTACAGGAAGACGTGTCAGCGATGCCTTCATGGAAAAAGCTGTAACAGTCGGTTTTTTCCTATTGATGGCACTGATTATCATCATCAATTTCTGGGATATTATTCGTTAAGTAATGATGAATTATAAATGATGAATTATTTTGAGTTTTATGGCATTCCTACTTCATTTAAAGTGGATGCAGGAGCTTTAAAAAAAGTCTTTTACGCCAATTCTAAGAAATACCATCCTGACTTTTTCACCCTTGAAAGCGATGAAAAACAGGCGGAGATATTAGAACTTTCGACACTCAATACAGAAGCGTACAAAACCCTGTCGGATTTTGATAAACGCATGAAGTACATATTGGATTTGAAAGGCGTTATGGCTGCCGAAGGGGAAAACAAGCTACCCCAAGATTTTTTGATGGAGATGATGGACATCAATGAGGCTATTATGGAATTAGAATTTGACTTTGATAAAACGGTTTACCATAAAGCCCTCAAGGATGCACAAGATATTGAAAATCAAATATTTAAAGAGATAGAGCCGATTCTTGATAGTTACGATGAAGCCCTTACACCTCTCTCACAATTGGAAGAAGTGAAAAATTTTTATTTAAAAAAGCGGTATCTCTTGCGTATTCGGGAAAATTTATCTAAGTTTGCACCGCTTTAAAACAAAACACTTTATTTTGCGTCGCTATAGAGAAGCCGAAGTGGTGGAATTGGTAGACGCGCTGGATTCAAAATCCAGTGAGGGCAACCTCGTGCGGGTTCGATTCCCGCCTTCGGTACATAAACACACATAAATCATTGATTATCAATTAGTTACTATTTTGAAAGTTGACAAACTGCGTCATTAGTGCGTAGGAGAAAACTTTAAAAATGGAAAAAAAATTTTTGTCTGAAAATGTGTGCCTCTATTATGTGGAGGGAAGATTAGTCAAGAGTCAGAGCAATGGAAAGGATAAATGGTATATTATCTTTAGTCAAGGCTCTGACTCTTCTGATTTAAGGGTGTTTCGTCCGACTTTCGACTTGAATCGCATCAAGTCTCGAAAGGAGCGAAAAGAGGTGGCGAATGATGTGATTGAAATGATTGATGAAGCCTTACAAAAAGGGGAGATGGCTCAATCGATTATCGCAAAAGTGAAAAGCTTGACGCAAAAAGGGAGAGTGAAAAAGGTTGAAAACCCCTATCCTCAGCGGCAAAAGACAACAATTGAAGCGATTGATGATATTTATCTCATCAAAATTCAGGATGCTCCAGATAAGTCAAAAGAGACCTATAAACATATTTGCGACCATTTTAAGCGGTATTTGAGTGCTAAAAACTTAGACACTAAATCCATTATTGATTTTAATAAGTCCCAGGCTCTGGGTTTTATGGATTTTTTGTGGTTGCGGGGTATTGCCGCTTCTACTTATAATAATCGGTTGACTGAAATTAAGAATCTTTTTAATGAGTTGTTGAGACGTGACTATATTTTAGATAACCCT
>JANPGW010000208.1:0-41987 GCA_031424115.1 Saprospiraceae bacterium
AAAGGAGTGGTTGGTATCCGAAGATTATCTTGAAAAAGATACTTTGTTCTACGCCACTAACAGATGCTTGGCTAATGTGGGCAAAAAATTGACCATCAATTTCTCGCCTTTTAAGCTAAACTAATTTCAATGAACTACTTAATTTTTATTAATGGTAATTAGTGGAAATTGGTGCAATTCGTGGCTAAAAAACTATATACTTCGGCATCAAATACCTCTATACAATCGCTCCAAAGCCAATGGACAGCCCTGTAAATGATGCAAAACAGCTGTTTCGCTACCACCGTCATATTCTTTAGGTAACCAAGAGCCATCCGCCTGTTTTGTCCAAACAGTCACCCGATGGCGGTCTTGATGGATGAGAATACATTCTTTAAAACTATCAAGGGTGCGATAATATTCAAATTTTGTTCCGTTATCGAATTTTGCGGTTGAAGGTGATAACACTTCCACTATGATGGCCATTGGTGGTTTTGTCGTTGATGTAAAATTGATACCCCCTCAGTATAAATGATTGATTATCAATAAAAGCCACACAGTGGCGACATTCTTGTAGCCGTGGGTGACAACCCACGGAGAATAAATTACAAGATTTTGGTAAGCCTCGTAGAGACGACATTTTTACATAAAATTGAGAAATGCCGCCTCTACGAGGCTTTTGAACATTTTTTCACTTTTTTCCGTGGGTTATCACCCACGGCTACAAGAATGTCGCTACTATGTGGCTTTTTTTAACCTAAATGCACCTAACCTAACGATAAATAACATAGTGAAATTATCAATTGAATATATTGTCCATTTCTGTTTTTATCAAGACCATAGGGTTGCTTATGCGCTCAGCCTGACAACAATATTTGCACAAGCCTATTGACATCAAAAAAAACTGAGCGGAATCTTCACCGGATTTTTAGTCTCACATTTATCCAACATCAGTTCGAGGGTTTTGGCTGTTCGGGGCACTAAAAACGTGGCTTCCAATTCCACCCCATTCGATAAACGCTCCAATTCTTTAACCTCGGCTTGACAATACCAAGAATTATCGGCTATGATCCGAAGACATTTGTTGTGGAAATCATCTTGGGTTTTTTTCAAAATGTGCGCTTTGAGTTTGATGTGGGTATTACTTTCAGGCATGGCTACGAGGGAATATAATAGGATGGCACCCAATATTTTATCTCCGAGCAATTTTTTTTCAGAATCAAGATTAATAACAATGTGTTTTTGCCTAAAATCTGACTTTTTTGTTAAATCAATGGGTATCGTCATCGGATTTTTCAATATTTCTGTCACTGCCATAAAATACTCACCGACCATAAATTCTACTTTTTGGGTACCTTTAGGCACTTTATTGGTTTCAAATTCCAACATACCATCGCTATTGGCACTGATAATAGACGAAGGAATGCCATAGATGCGTGAAGCAGTAGGTGGATATTCCTTTTCACCGATTTTGAAAGCAAAGTTATTATCGAATGCGGCGCACCCACCGGTGTTTTCGTAAGCACAATGGTACTTGAAGCGCAAAATAAGTTTACCGGCATCTGCAAAATAGATAGTTTCGAGCAATTCTAAATCCCTAAATTTGGCTTTAGCTTCAATGTGGATACCTCCCTCTCCATAGGAGTCCGAAGGGGCAGTAAAGCGCGGTGTTGAGGTCGAGGATGCATCAGATGAAACTGGTTGTTGAACCGCAGGACTATTCTCTACTTTTGCCCGCTCGGACTCACTGGACGGAGAGTCCTTTTGATTTTTGGGAGAGAGAAAATACGCCAAAATAAAAATAAGAGATAAACCACCCGCTATTTTTAACCAAAGCATCGGGATACTTTTTTTACGCATATTCGGCCCTGTTTTCACATCTGACAAAGCTGCCTGCACGCGGCTATCAATAGTTTCGTTACCAAAACGTTTGGCAATGCTGCTGTTGATGCTGATTAAAGTAAGGTTGATGCGGTTAATTTTGATAGGGTCTTCGCCTAATCCCAATTGTTGATTTTGAACAATATCGTAGTATTGACCCGAGAGCAACACAATTTGGTGGCGCAATTCATCATCTTTAGGATCCACAAATGTTTTGAGCAAGGTCAACGCCGCTTCTGTTTCGCCTTTGGCTAATAAGTTTTCTACTAATATTGTAAACTCTTTGACTGTCATTTTTTAGTGGTTTTTCATAGCTTGTTAATTCGTTGTAACAACTCGTAAGTAGTTCATTGAAATTAATTTAGGTTAAACCTGCGAGGTTTCAAAAACCTCGCAGGTTTAACCTAAATTAATTTTATGGACGTATTTATAAACCTAACTTCAAAAATCCCCCAACCGCCTTACCCCACCTTTCACCAGCATCTCAACCGATTTTAGGACGTTTTGAGGCGAGTGCATCCGCCAATTAAGCCCATTATAATCCATGCCGAAATGCGTATAGTGGTCAAGGTGCGTGTGTTTCATTTCGTCCCAAACGTGGTCGTAAGTGTTTAAAAAGGCAATCCAACCACCATTGAAGCTATCCTGCGCCTCCTCAGCCCATTCAGCGTAATATTCGTCATCAGAACCGTGAAAATTGAGTACATTCTCAACTATGAGTACGAATTTGGAGATGCCATTATCAATCAAAGGCTCAATCACATTGCGTTTGAGGTGCATGACGTCATTCCCGATAGCATCGTTCCACTCGCCAATGAACTCGATGATAGCCCCGCCATTCTCATAATCGGCATATAAAATTTTGGCGTACAAGGTCTCAGAACCAAAAAAATCCCAATGCGGATGCAAGAGGTAATTGTACACCACATTATGGGATTCAAAGTCGCTGTACTCTTTTCCATAAAACGGCGAGTGGTTATCCTCTTCTGAGATGTAATATTGTTCACGCCATTTATAAAACGGTTCTATATCTATCATGGTTGTCTATTTCAGTTATTATGCAAATGTATCGCTTTTTCAAAATAAATGTAAATACCTTTACGGGTAAAAAAGTTTAATAATTATTACAATATATTATGCTCAAAGTCATTCTCACGGGCCCCGAATCAAGCGGGAAAACGTCGCTCGCTCGCCTTTTAGCGGATTATTTTGACGTTTCTTTCGTCGAAGAATATGCTCGGGAATATTTAGGAAAAAAGGAGACCCCTCAGTATGAAGCTAAAGATTTAAAAAAAATAGCTATTGGACAATTCGCTCTTGAACAACAAGCTATCAGTAATGCTAAAAAGCCATTTGTGATTTGTGATACGGATTTGCTGACCGTTAAAATCTGGTCTATGGAAGTATTCGGTCATTGCGAAGCCATTATTGAAGACTTATACCACAAATCTTTTAAAAACTTATCAACGCTTTACTTATTGTGTTCGCCCGAAAATATCCCTTGGGAATTTGATATTTTGCGAGAAAACCCGCACGACCGTGACCGTTTATTTAAGGTTTATGAAAAGGAATTGCTTTTTTATAAGAAAAATTACCATATACTGAGGGGGGGGGTAGAAGAGCGTATTGAGGCGGCTAAAAGGCATATAGATTCCATTTTGAATAAATAAGAAACGTATCAATAGCAATTTGTTCCAAAATAATTATATTTATCAAGCCTCTAATCTAAATATATTCCCGTATCTTTGCGCTGTCTCTCGGGGTGCTTTTTTGTTGATGCAAGAATCAATCAAAAAGGCTGAGATTATACCCATCGAACGTGGGCGGATAATGCCGTCTACGGAGTTGAGCTTGAATGATAGTCAATCATTCTTCCATCTTGTAGTTGGGTATTTTTTATTAAAAAAATCAGGGAAACCCTTTTTCTGATACTTTTTTTAACTAAAAAATACTGTCTAAAAAATGAAATCATTTTTCATTAAATCTTCCCTTTTTGCTGCTTTTAGCTTATTGTCCTCCTTTTATTCTCAGGCGCAAGTGTCAACTGATTCTGTTAAACAGATGAAAGTGCAGGCACTTCCGGTTTTTACCGTTACTGCTACTATGGCTACGGACAATACACCTATGACTTTTACGAATATCAAAAAAGAGGACATTCGTAAAAATGACTTTGGTCAGGATATGCCGTACCTTCTCAAAAGCACCCCTTCAGTAGTAGAAACATCTGATGCGGGCGCGGGCGTGGGCTACACCGGCATCCGCATTCGAGGCTCCGATGCTACCCGCATCAATGTGACGGTGGATGGTGTACCTATCAATGATTCCGAATCACAAGGCGTTTATTGGGTCAATATGCCTGATTTGTCAGGTTCGACATCCATGATTCAAGTTCAACGAGGTGTCGGCACTTCAACTAATGGAGCGGGTGCTTTCGGGGCAACTGTCAACGTTGTTTCAAACACATTGCGACCGGATAAATATGTCAATTATACCGGCGGCTTCGGCTCATTCAATACACAAAAACACAGCATTTCAGCCGGTACAGGGTTGATGAAAAACAAATTGGCGATAGATATGCGTTTATCATCCATCACTTCTGCGGGCTACGTGGACAGAGCTGCCTCCGATTTGCAATCTTTATATTTATCAGGTTTGTATTTGGGTAAAAAAAGCAGCTTTAAATTCAAATTGTTGACAGGCAAAGAAAAAACCTATCAATCATGGTATGGCATTCCAGAATCATATCTTAGTGATTCAAAATTAAGGACTTACAATCCGGCGGGCACTGACAAAACGCCTAATCCTTATGGTAATCAGACCGATAATTATCAGCAAACCCACGCTCATTTGGCTTGGACTCAACAGCTTTCTACGGCATGGACGCTGAGCGCCACTGCACATTTTACCCATGGCGAAGGATATTATGAAGAATATAAAGGCGCTCAAAAATTGAAAAGTTATTTTAGTGAATTGCATTCTGTAAAAAAAGATTTGATTCGGCAGCTTTGGTTGAAAAATGACTTTTATGGTGGTATTGCTTCAGTCCGTTACAACCGTGATAAAGTTGATTTTACCCTCGGCGGTGCTTGGAACAATTACTTGGGCAATCATTTTGGCTTGGTCACTTGGATTGATTCAGCCAAACTTTTGACAGCACCAAAAGAGTTTTATAGAAGCGTTGCGTTAAAAAACGATGCTCATGTTTTTACCAAAATGAATTATGCCATTACTGAAAAATGGGGGCTATTTGCTGACATTCAATATAGAACAATTGGCTATTTATATAATGGGATAGATAGAAAAATTGGATCTCTCAATGGCGATTATGATTTTCATTTTTTCAACCCAAAATTCGGTCTCAACTATGACATTACTGAGGGGTTGCGTTTTTACTCCTCTTTGGCAGTGGCAAACCGTGAACCCAACAGAAATGATTTCACAGATTCTCCTGTTGACCAAAAACCACTATCTGAGAACTTAAAAAATGTGGAAACGGGCATTCAAATAAAAAGAAAAAATATACAATTCGGTGCTAACATATATGGCATGTTTTATAAAAATCAGCTTGTCGTCACAGGTCAAATCAATGATGTTGGTGAAGCTATTCGGGTGAATGTACCACGAAGCAGTCGCACAGGATTGGAACTGGAACTGGCAGCAGCGATGTCTAAAAAATGGGCTTTTTCTGCGAATGCAGCTTTTTCTGCCAATACCATTAAGGCTTTTACTGAAAAAATTGACAATTGGGATACGGGAAGGCAAGATGTTGTTCAAAGAGGCAACACCGATTTAGCTTTTTCACCCAATGCTATTTTGAATGGTGAACTGATGTATCAAATTTTGAAGCAAGATAATCATACATTTAGTGTTTCGTTTTCATCTAAATACGTTGGCAAGCAATATATTGATAACACGTCGAACGCCAATACAGCACTCAAAGGCTATTCCTATTCTGATGTGAAATTCTTTTACACGACCCATTTTAAATTTATAAAAAACCTAACGTGTAAATTATTGATAAACAATGTTTTTAACCAAAAATTCAGCAATAACGCGTGGACATATCGTTTCAACTCTTCCGGTTATGACCCACGACCCGATGACCCGTACGCGCGGCTTGAAAAAGGTAGCACTTATAACCTGACCGGGTTTTTCCCGCAAGCGGGGAGGAATGTGATGTTGGGGTTATCGATAGATTTGTAGTGCGGAACTTGTTCCGAAAAAAAGATAATAACTGCAATCAGGAAAAAATTCTTAATGAGGTAATACTCCCTTTACGCGTGACACGGCTTCGAGCCGTGCCACGCGTAGTGAGTTAACCCACCATCAAATTACACCCCCGCACATCCGTATTGTCCAACCGCCCCAAAACCTCAAACGAGCCATCGACATAAACTTTTCCCAAATCGTCGGTAGCGATGAAGCTACAAGAATCCAAGTTACCCAAATCTATCACATTAATAACCCCTAAACGCTCATTGTGTAGGAGTGAAAGCGGGTCATTGAGTTCTCTGGTCAGCACTTTGAGGGTTGGAATAGGCTTAAAAATGCCTTCCCCTTTTGAGTAGCCTTGGGAGAGCAATTCAGTCATACCATATTCAGAATGAATATGTTGTGTGTTAAACCCTTTTTTAATATCATCGTGTAACTCCGTTCGTATCAGTTCCCGACGGCGTCCTTTCATGCCCCCGGTTTCCATGACAATAATATCCGGAAAATCCATCTGATATTCTTCAACAAAATCCAACAAACCAAAGCTGACCCCAATCAACAAAGTCGGGATATTCTCAGCCTTATTTTTAACCAAAATCAGATGTAGTTTTTGATAATCGTACAGAAAAAATCCGCTATCCGAATATTTTGACTTATTGATAAAATCATCGGTCATAGCAATCAAGGAAGAGCCTGAACGCTCCAAATATGAAGGTAAAAGCCCCAAAATACAGTAATTTTCCACCTTACCATAAAAATGTTCAAAACCTGAACGGGCAACAGTTTTATAAAAATCCAATTCTCTGACATAGTGTTGGCTCGTCATTGTTCCCGTTGTTCCTGAACTGGAAAAAATCGTTTCTTCCTTCCATCCATTTGTTTTTATGATATTATTTTTATAAAATTGAATGGGCAAAAAAGGGACGTCAGAAATTTGACTTATTTTAGACAAGTCTTTGCCAATAAGTGAACAATATCGCCGATAAAAAGCGTTATATTTGTACTGATACTCAAAAACTTCGAGAGCGAGATTTTCAAATATCTCATCAGTGTTAGTCTCGTTTTGAGTAGGGTAAAATAGAGATAGGATTTTTTCTTTTAAATTATTTCTCAAATCTTTGAAAATCAATTAGTTATGCGAATAAAATTATTACTGTTCAGTATTGTATTAACGGCATTTGCTGCTTGTATCAGTCCGCCGGATTATCCCATTGAGCCGCAGATTAAGTTTTTAAGTTTGAGTAAAAATTCGATGCGACAAGGGCAGCTCGGTAATGAAGATTCGCTCTTCGTAACTTTTTCTTTTACCGACGGCGATGGTGACTTAGGCAGTAAGGGACAATCGGGCAAAGATAGTATAAATATCTTTTTAACTGATAAACGAACTAATACACCTGCAGAAGAGCGTTTTCGTCTGCCTTTAGTGCCCGAACAAGGCGCGGGCAATGGTATTTCGGGTGAAATAACTTTATTGCTCTTCACGACTTGCTGCAATGTCCTTCCACCATGCGAGCCTTCCACCTCAAAACCTATTGATACCCTCGTTTATGATATTTATATCAAAGACCGAGCAGGTCATGAAAGTAATAAAATTCAGACTTCCCCGATTTATCTACAATGTAAGTAATAAAATTTTGATATGTGCAGGTTGCACCGAACGTTCGTAGGGTTTAAAACCCCTACGAGCGTTATTTCAAAAAAACGGCTTAATTTTGTAATCCTTTTGCACAAAATTCTTTCGCTTCTTGTACTACTTTCGGAGTATTGCCGACAAATATTTTATCATCTATAACGATAACAGGGCGTTTCAAAAACGTATATTCTTCTAAAATCAGGCGACGATAGTCTGCTTCGTTCAACTTTTGTTCGTGGAGACCCATTGCTCTGAACTTTAAAGCCTTTCGGCTGAAAAGGGCTTCATAACTGCCAATTTTAGAGGCCACCCAATCTAACTCTTCGGCACTGATATTTTGTTTTTTAATATCTTGTAGTTCACAGAACCCTCCTACTTGAGTCCCTTTAATGATTTTCTGACAAGTATCGCAGCTGGATAAATGAAAAACTTTTTTCATAATACTAAATTTTTGTTTTTTTTGTGAATCTTTACCCCATCATATGACAAATCAAAAATGGTAGCATGACGATTCCTGAAACTGAATTGATTTTAAACCCAGATGGTAGTATTTATCATCTCAATTTGTTACCCCATCAAATCGCTCCCACGATCATAACGGTAGGTGACCCCGGTCGGGTCGGCGAAGTTAGTAAGCATTTTGATAAAATTGAACACAAAGTGCAGCACCGCGAATTTGTCACCCACACAGGCATACTGAGGGGTAAGCCTTTGACCGTTATTTCAACGGGTATTGGCACTGATAATATTGATATTGTGATGACAGAGTTGGACGCTCTGGTGAATATAGATTTTGAAACCCGAGAACCTAAGGCAAAGCTAACCGTTTTAGATATCATCAGAGTTGGAACAGCCGGAAGTATCCAACAAGCTATTCCGGTTGATAGTTTAGTCGTTTCCACGAAAGCGGTTGGATTCGATAATTTAATGCACTTTTACGATGCAGAACCTAAAGGTGACGAACTTGTCTTGGCGGATGCGATATCAGATTATCTTGAAAAAAAATCGGAGGATTTGATGTTGGTGCCGTATGTATTTAATGCGGATAAAAATCTGGTGCAAATGTTTAACACACAAGATTTTTTTCAAGGGGTGACAGTGACAGCACCCGGTTTTTATGCTCCGCAAGGTCGGGTACTGAGGGGTAGGGTAGTAGAGCCTAAATTAGTAAAGTTATTAACAAGTTTTCAACATAAAGACACATTTTTAACAAATTTTGAAATGGAGACTTCTGGTATTTACGGCATGGCACGCCTTTTGGGGCATCGAGCATTATCTATTTCTGCTATATTAGCGAATCGAGTAGAAAACACATTTAGTCACCAACCTCAACGATCTGTTGATAATATGATTGATAAAGTTTTAAAAATATTGACATTTTAATTTATTTAATATAAATTGCAACCTGTTGATTATCAGCTATTTAAAGCATTTGATTTATTTATTTTTTTTTAAATGTTACAGAAATAAAAAAAAAAGGTGTCTCATCTATTTGATTTTTTCAAAGGTGTTATAAATTTGACCCTAAATAGGGAGTAACAAAGCTCAAAATCAGATTTTAGAATATTAATCTTATAAAAGTTGCATGGCAAAGCAGTCCAAACCAAAAATTGTTAAAGATTTCGATAAGTTATCTAAAGAGCTTCAAGCTCAAATCAAAGCAGAATATCCTAATGGGTTTTCTCATAAATTGATTGCGTACACAACACCCAAAGGTGAAAAGGTAATGGCATTACCTTTTGATTCTGAAGAGTTCTCTTATCTCGTGCGGGTTACGGTTCTTGATACCCGTAATATTGTCCGTGAAGATGATGATTTGGACGATGATGTTAAGCCAATTCGCGACGATCTCGATCTGGAAGGCTTAGATATTGATGGATTGAAGGAGGAAGAAGACGTCAGTGTGGCTGATGACGATGATGAAGAAGACTTCGTCCCATCTCGTCGCCGTCGCAAAAGTGACGAAGACGATGATGAAGATGATTATTAAGGGAAAAATGTATTATGCATAACCTTATAAGTAAAACAATTCACATAAGGTTGACGGTATCATTTTCTTGCGAAGCCCGGGTGGTAGTCCGTGGTAGTATCCGCTTATCTATCGTTAATTCGCATCCAATGATTATTAAAAAAAATGCGCTCGTGTAAGAACAAGCGCATTTTTTTATCCCAAACCCAAAGCACAACTCAAAACTCACAACTCAAAACTCAATATTCCTGTAAAACACTTTTTTTGATATTGCTGTAATTGATTAGAGTAATCAAAACCATCAAGCTGAAACCAGCCGCTATAACCATTAAATGATAGCTTGCAGTGAGTTCAAAACCTTGTTTTTCCATCCACGTCAGAATGCCCCATCGGGAAACTATCAGAGCACTTGCCACCAATAAAAATACACTCCCTAAAAGCTTGAGGAGTGACCCCCTCAGTATATCAATAATTTGGGCAGGGCGATAACCTATTTGGAGCAGCAATTTGATGTCGGGGGCAGATTTAGAAATAATCAATTGATAGTTAAGGATAAACACAAGAATGGAAAGTATCATAAGTAAAAAACCAATCATAAAAACGGAACTGATAACGGCATTTAGAATGGTAGTGAGCCGCCCGCCGATAAGCCTGCCCGAGCTTATTTCATAGCCTTTATCATCCAAATAGCGTCTTAAGTTTTTATCGTAAGGGTTTTTAACTTTTAAGAGCAACCGAGAGGCGCCGATATCGGGCTGGTCACCAAAATTACTATTAGCATATTTCATGAACCTTTCCGGAACGAGAATTGAGTTGATCCGTTCGCTAAATCCGATAATACGACCGGCAAAAGTTTGTTGCCTCCCTTTTCCATTAATTGTGATTTCTACACTGACCTGACGAATTGTCGAAGGCGTAAATTGGGGTAATCCTTGGCTGAGTGCGAACCCAAAGTTATACAATGCTAAATAATCTTTGGACATAATGATGGGAATTTCATTCTGCCCTTCCACCCACCTGAAGCTGGGGTCTTGAATATCTAAAAATGATTCGGGTATAGATTCAAAAAAAAGTTCAGTATAAAAACCCATCATGCGGCTCGATGCACTCACTTTAAAACGATTAGCGGTGAAAATGCCGACCCCCTCAGTACCCATCGCTTGGGATTGCGCTTCGAGCTGTTGTATATTGTCCGGACTAAAAACCGATTTACCGAGAAACGTATTGATCAGGCTTACAGGTTTGTTGATGGTGATATAATTATCCGATTCATTATCGCCTTTCAGTATATTTTGAAAATCAAAATATACTTGAAGGGCAAATAGCAGTAGAAATAAGCCGATAAAAGCACCACAAGCGGCACCCAAAATCTGACCCGGTTTCCTGTTTTTTTCAAAAAGCTTTTTGAGCATATAATATTAGGTGATTGACATTACAATAAATGAGTACCAAGTAATGTGTACAAAGTAACAAGCAGTTGGTAACGAAAGATTTAGAGTGATGATAAAAAATCAAAATTAGGGTATAGAAGAAAAATCGAAGCATTTTTTGGGATAAATAAGGTAGTTACAAGAAAAAAAAAAGTACTACCATATAGAAACGGTAATACTTCTCAATCAAGTATGAAAAAAAAATTATTGTCTAATTATCATTTGTCATTCTCTAATTGCGCCAAAAGTTGCGATATTGGTCATTGAATTCCATTTTTTTATCATCGGCGAGGTTAAATGTAACACTCAAACCACTAAAAAAATACATGTCAAATTTATTTCGATCACCTCTTTTTTGACCGGACGGCAATTCGAGAGTCATGTTCAGCAGTTCGGGTGTTCTGAAAGAGAGAGCGGCTGCAACCGGATCCTTTTCTGCCAAAGCTGCCAAATCAGGATAATTGCCACTGACATCATCTAAGTAATCGGTAAAGACTTGGCGGAAACCCAGTTCAAAACCAATATTGATTCTTTTATGCACATTCATTTTGATACCCACTCCGAAAGGAATGGCGACTTGAAATTGATTGTATGGTTTTTTGCCACCCGGCAAAGTCTGTCCTTCTGTGCCTAACGCCCGAAGATTGACCCACTGATTATCGGGTGCGCCCGACCGTGCTCTTGGGTTAAAGTATAAACCTGCTACGCCCGCAAAGACATAGGGAGACGTTGTTTTACCTTCTAAAATATTGTACTGGGCGATATTCCACTCGGCGGTAGCAGCCAATTCATAGAATTGAGTTTCGACTTCAAGGTTACGAAAACGCCTTGTGCCGGAAGAATATCGGTCAGTTGCGTAAAATTTTCCGGAAATGGCACTTGCTTTGAAAGAGAGATTGGGTCTGTAATGCAATCTGGCTAAAGCGCCATAAGTGACACCGTAAGAACCGGTTGCCGGAGAATTGGGTTGAAGGTCGCCAAAATAACTTGTCACTCCGCCAATAGCACCGACTTCCCAATATTGAGAATACATTTTATTGAAAAAAGTTAAAAATAATAGTAGTGCAAATATTTTTTTCATATTTTTTGACTTTAAGAACATCTATTGTGATAAGTTGAGCGAGGTCATCAATTATTGTTTTTACAAAAAAGATTCCAAAAAACAGTAATAAGGATGAACTGTCAAAAAATTATTATTTATATACCTTTCATAGTCAGTCTTTTGTCTCAAAATGAGGTATTTATACTGAATAAATAAAGCAAATTAGTTTTTTGAGAGGGGTTTTTAATATACAAATTTAGGGTTATAAAATATATTTTGTTTTGATGCAACCCTTTTTGAGGTTTATTATCCTTGTAACGGGTTTTTAATTATTCAAAATTTTGTCATTTATATGTTTTGATTATTTGTATTAACAAAATTTTATTAATAAAATTCTATCTTTGTACGTTTATTCTAACTCTTAGAACAAGAGTCAATATTTTTATCATTTTCAATTAAAAAAAAAAGAAGAAATGAATTTTCGATTAAAGCTAATTGCCGGTTTGATTCTGGCTTCTACAATGGTTTTTGCTCAGACAAAAGCACCTGAAAACTGGTTCAATTTGGATGCTCAGGAGAATGGTGTCAATGGAGTGAGTACTGAAAAAGTTTATAATGAATTATTAAAAGGAAAGAAAGGTAAAACTGTTGTTGTGGCTGTTATTGATGGTGGAGTAGATGCTGAACATGAAGACTTGAAAGATATTATGTGGGTAAATCCTCGTGAGATACCTAATAATGGTATTGATGATGATAAAAACGGATATATTGATGATGTTCATGGTTGGAATTTTTTAGGCGGTAAAGATGGCCGCAGCGTACACCATGAAACATTGGAGATGACCCGGGTCTTTGCTAAATTGAAGCCTAAATATGAAAACGCTGATCCGGCTAAATTGTCAAAAAAAGAAAAAGCGGAGTATGAGAAGTTTAAAATCATGAAAAAGGACATCGAAACCAATTTGCAGGAAGCTCAAGAAGGCTTGGCTGAAATGGAAGGTACTAAAACCATGATTGCTAATGCATTGGACGCCATGGACAATGCTTTGGGTGGAAAAGCTGTCACCAAAGAAAATGTAGATAAAGTAAAAGCCGGTTCGGATCAAAACCTCGTTATCGCTAAAAATATTTTAACGCGTCGTCTGGCTACCGGTAGCAATATCTCAAGCTTGAAAGAAGTTCGTGAAGATTATCTTGAACAAATTCAGGAAGGTATTGATTACTATGAGGCTAAAGTTAAATACCAATATAATACGGATTATGATCCACGCGCCGATATTGTTAAGGATAATCCTAATAATTCATATGAGCGCAACTATGGTAATAACGATGTGAAAGGACCGGATGCTTTTCACGGAACGCACGTAGCAGGTATTATCGGTGCCATTCGTAACAACGATAAAGGTATTAAAGGAGTGGCTGACAATGTCCGTATCATGGGCGTTCGTTGCGTGCCCGATGGTGATGAGCGCGATAAAGACGTCGCCAATGCTATTATTTATGCCGTTGATAATGGTGCTCAAGTCATCAACATGAGTTTCGGTAAAGGCTATTCATGGGATAAAGAAGCGGTGGATAAAGCTGTGAAATATGCTATGTCAAAGGACGTATTACTTGTTCATGCTGCGGGTAATGATGGAAAAGATAATGATACGGGCAATAATAATTTCCCAACGGCCTTTTTCGCTAAATCCGGTTGGTTCAGCCCCAAAAAAGCTAAAAACTGGATTGAAGTAGGTGCTTTGTCTTGGAAAAAAGGTGAAGATGCGGTGGCCACTTTCTCTAACTATGGTGGTAAAAATGTAGATGTCTTCGCTCCGGGTGTGGATATTTACTCAAGTGCACCGGATGGTAAATATAAAAATGCTTCCGGAACGTCTATGGCTTCTCCTGTAACGGCGGGTGTTGCGTCTATGATTCGCTCGTATTTTCCGGAATTAACGGCTGAACAAGTGAAAGAGTGTATTGAGAAGTCTGTCGTTCTCCAAGATTATAAAGTGAAAAAACCGGGTTCGGAAGAAATGGTGAAGTTGAGCAGCCTTTGTCGCACAGGAGGTACGGTGAATGCCTATAAAGCCGTTCAATTGGCATCACAGATGAAAGGTAAAAAGAAAATGTCGAATCGTGCGTAAGACATAGAACCTCAGCAGATATCTAAAAAAATACCCCTTCAGTAAGCTTATACTGAGGGGGTATTTTTTTTTATAAAATATGCTGATAAATTATCCCGTCTCACTACTAAACACTCTCCACTAAACACTCACTACTACGTAATAACCACCTCTTTCAAAAAATCTTCACCAATTTCCTCATTCAACATTTTCAATATTTTTTCCCGCCCAAAATGCAATTCCGACCGCAAAGAAGACGACTCGATGGTGACATACAAGACGTTGTTCTGAATCCTCAATTCACGGGTATATCCGGCAATGGTTTTACCCATCATCGTTGCCCAGATGTTTTCAATTTTCGTTTTATACAAATTCGGTTTTAGTCGAAAAACATGAACCATTTGTTGTAAAACTTCGGACAAGGGTTGGTCATTACTTTTTTTCATATTGTTTTAGGCAAACGGTTTTAGCAAACACTGTTATGTTTTTTGTATTTTAAAAATCTTAAAATCCGTATTGAGATTTTTGACAATGTCATTGATTCTTTCCTCATGGGTGTCCGATATGAAAATTTGCCCAAAAGGTTGATTGACAATGAGTTGCAAAAGATTGGCGACCCGTGTGTCGTCTAATTTGTCAAAAATATCATCCAAAAGCAGGATGGGTATTTCTTTTTTGACCCCCCTCAGTATCTCAAACTGAGCCAGTTTTAAACCAATCACAAATGATTTAAGCTGACCTTGCGACCCAAATCGTTTGAGGGGCTTCTCATCAATTTCAAAAATAAAATCATCTTTATGGATACCCACCGTGGTTCTCTGCAAAATACGGTCTTTTTCTCGACTATTTCTTAGAAGTTTTGTTAATGAATCCTCAATGAGCGGCGATTGGTAAATAATTTTGACGGATTCCTGACCACCGGATATGTGGTTGTACACCTGATTAAAAATGGGGATAAACTGCTTGATAAAATCTTTCCTTTTTTCGTAAATATAGTGCGCCGGCTCAGACATTTGCTTGTCATAAACATTCAGCAATTCTTCTGTACTTTCTTTACTTTTGTTGGGTTGGAAATTGTAATCTTGTGAGTGGATATCCTTTTTTTTCAATAAAGCGTTGCGTTGTTCCAATATTTTATTGTAAAAAATAAGATTTATAAGATATTGATTATCAATTTGTGACAAAGCAGTATCTACAAATCTACGTCTTTCTTCGCTGCCTTCTTTCGCCAAAAGCGTATCGTCAGGGGCAAACAACACAACGGGCAGAAAACCGATGTGTTCGCTTAATGCAACATAGATAACATCATTTTTTTCAAGGACTTTTTTCTTACGAGGTTGAACTTTGGCTACTATTTTTTCGGTTTTATTTTGCCGCTTAAAATGACCCTCCAAGCGCATAAAATCCGCCCCCCTCAGTATGACATCCAAATCAGAAGATAAAAAATAGCTCTTACTCATGCATAGATAATATATCGCATCCAAAAGATTCGTTTTACCGGTGCCGTTCAACCCAACAAAACAGTTGATACGCTCGCAGAACGTGAAGTTTTGTGATGCATAATTCTTGAAATGGGTCAATATGAGCTTTTCTAAATGCAAATTGGTCGAATTTTATTTATTGAAGGCGTAAAATTACTATTTTTACAGTTAAGAACTGTGAAAAAAAGACCTTTCATAATGATTCAATAATAACCAGAGAATAATGAGCAAACAAAATGGACATTTATTAGTGGGTTTAGAAAAAATATTTAAGCCTTTTAAAAATAAAATGGCGCAAGCCGCTCAAACGATTGTAGAACAAGACATATCTAAATACCCCATTTTTGTGGCTGCCAAACAAACTCTTGAATTGGGGATTCCGCTCATTCTACAAGGTGAAATAATTGAAGGTTGGGCGATTAATGCTTCTACTTTAGAAGAATTTTACGCCAAGCAATTGATTCGAACGGAGAAAGTGGATGATTTCAGAGCTTTATACAAGAAGCATATCGGTGAATTGTGTATTTTCGTTTTGGATGAGGATAATGCCAATTTTATTTTTATGCCAGCTATATAATTCTTTTTGAAAAAAAAAACAGCAAATCAGCAAACTCAATCAAAATATTACTAAATTTGATTATAAATTATTAGAATAATTATTTGTCTTAGATGTTGTTCAGAGGCCAACATATTTCTGAACTTTGATGAAAAATACTGAGGGGGGTGAATATCCCTTTTTTTTGGTGTTTTTGGTATGAAACTTGAAACTTATATACCGTTATCAGTTTTGATTTTTATTTTATCAACCTTACTGTGAGAAAAGCCGAAAAAAACGCATGACGTCAACCTTTACCATATCTTCCCCTGTTAATCCGGATTCGATGGATAATAATGACTTGGTCAAAATCCTTTTGATTGAAGACAATCCAGGTGATGCCCGACTTGTAGAGATTCTGCTCGAGGAAAGTGATTTCCTGAAATGCAAAGTCATCAATAAACAATCGCTTACGGAAGGGATAGATGCTTTGTATAAAGAGGATTTTGCGGTGGTTTTGCTCGACCTCACTTTACCTGATTCGCGGGGTTTCGAAACACTTCAAAAATTGATTAAGGCTCATCCTGATGTGAATGTCATTGTCATGACCGGTTTGTCCGACAAAGCTTTAGGCTTGAATGCGGTTAAAGTTGGAGCGCAGGATTTCCTGATGAAAGGCGGGTTTGATTCAGAATTATTGGCCAAAACCCTTCGGTATTCCATCGAAAGAAAGGGCGTTTTGACCAAACTGGCCGAGTCGCAACGGGCTCGGGAAGTAGCGGAGGAGTCAGCCCGGATGAAAGAAAATTTCATTGCTTCCATCAGTCACGAAATGCGCACCCCCATGAATGCCATTTACGGCATGAGCAATTTGTTAGCGCAAACCACATTGAATGAGGAGCAGCGCTCGTATATAGATTCTGTCAAACAATCAAGTGAAATTCTTTTGGGTGTCATCAATGATATTTTAGAGGTTTCGACGCTGCAAAATGGCAAAATGGATTTTGACTTGAAAGACTTTGACCTGAACGAGTTAATGTCCAATTTGGTAAACGTGATGCAATACAAAAAAAATGAAAAACCGCTTGATTTTCATTTGAAAATTGACCCCTCAATACCACGCTTTATCAAGGGCGATAAGTTACGGCTTAATCAGATTTTATTTAATATCGTGGGGAACGCGGTCAAATTTACCGATGAAGGGTATGTGAATATCAACGTTAACCTCGTTGAAAGTCAGAATAATAATTATAAAATCAGATTTACAATTGAGGATTCAGGTATTGGCATTCCGGAAGATAAAGTGGATACCATTTTTGAAACTTTTACTCGCATTAGAACTAAAGACCGCATTTATGAAGGTACAGGATTGGGGCTTTCTATTGTGCGCAGCTTGGTAATGCAACAAAACGGGCGGGTTTGGGCTACCAGTCGAGTAGGAGATGGAACAACTATTTACATGGAGATGGACTTTGAGAAAGCCGCTACTGCCCAAGAAATTGAAATTCAAAACGGCATACCGGCTGAGTATCAGAGTTCAAAAAATGATACATTTAAACTGTTGTTGGTGGAAGACCATAAAATGAATCAGATAGTGGCGCGTAAAACCCTCGAAAAACAGTTCTCAAATATTCAAATGATAATAGCCAATCACGGGAAGGAAGCGATTGATATTTTGGAAAGTGGAGCAAAATTTGATGTCATTTTGATGGATATTCAGATGCCTGTGATGGACGGCAACGAGGCGGTGGCTTATATTCGACAAAATATGCCGGATTTAACAACTCCTATTTTGGCTATGACCGCTCATGCTTACATTTCTAAGGATAATATTTTTAAAAGTTATGGATTTGATGATTTTGTTTTAAAGCCTTTTGAGCCGGAACAATTTTTCTCTAAAATTCATTATTACCTGAATAAATCGCATCAGTCTTGATACTGAAAATATAAATAATAAGTTTACAACAAATTAACTGAAATCATTCTCATGAGTGCTTTAACATTCAATTACATTCAACTCGATTACCTCGAAACCATGACAGATGGAGATTCTGACATGATGCAAACGATGCTCGAAATGCTGATTGCAGAAATTCCCGAAGAAATCGAAAAGATGAATGCTGCTCTTGTCATTCAAGATTGGCAGGAAATGTTCCAAATTAGCCATAAAATGAAAACAACACTGTCTTTTATCGGCAACGAACAAATGATAAAAACCAATAAAGCACTTGAGCACAATGCTCGGCATGAAACAGACCTTGACACCATTCCGGGTTTCGTCAAAGAACTCACCGACTTATCTGTCATGGTCGTTGAAGAACTTCAAATGGTAAAATAATACCTTTGTGTTTTTTATTTAATGCGCTCTGTTGTAAAATTCTTATTTTTGCAGAAGATTATAATTTGTCTTAATATTTGATTTTTATCAACATGCGTGTTTTACTTTGTGGACTCGGACCTATTCTCACTAATGCTTTGGATTGCCGCCTGCGAAAGTTCGGCTGTAAAGTCCAACGGGCGGGTGATACTACCGAAGCGCTGAGTATCATTCATGCCGGATATGCCGATATTTTAGTAACAAGCGTTAATACTGAGGGATACCGGTTGGGCAACTTCATAGGCTTGATTAAAGAGGATTTGATGACCGAAATGCCTATTATTTTAGTCACCGAGCCCGATGGCGATATGAATGCCGTTTTGGAAGGCATTGAAGCCGGAGCGGATGATTTTGTGACTTTCCCATTCAAACCCGCTGAACTTATTTTAAGGATAAAATTACTTTTACATAGATACGTTCACCATTAATTTTCAGTGGTTCAATCCTATAAGATTCAAAAGGTCTTATAGGATTTTTATTTGTCAAAACTTAAAACGAAAATTTATTTTATGAAAGGAATTATTTTAGCCGGTGGCTTAGGCACTCGATTATATCCATTGACACTTGCGATGAGCAAACAGATGATGCCTGTATATGATAAACCGATGATTTATTACCCCCTCAGTACCCTTATGCTGGCGGGCGTAAAAGACGTGTTGATTATCTCCACTCCATATGATTTACCTAATTTCGAAAAACTTTTTGGCTCAGGTGAAGAATTAGGGATGAATTTTCAATATAAAGTACAACACAACCCGAATGGTTTGGCGCAAGCATTTGTGCTGGGTGAGGAATTTATCGGTAAAGATGATGCATCTCTCGTTTTAGGAGACAATATTTTTTACGGTGAAGGTTTGGGAGATCAATTGAAAAAATGTAATCATCCTGACGGCGGTATTGTTTTTGCCTATCAAGTGGCTGATCCGCATAGATATGGGGTCGTGGAATTTGATAAATCCTTTAAAGCACTTTCTATCGAAGAAAAACCGATTAAACCAAAATCAAATTACGCGGTGCCGGGTTTATATTTTTATGATAACTCTGTGATTGAGGTTGCTAAAAACCTTCAACCCTCACCCCGTGGCGAATACGAGATTACTGATGTGAACAGATGGTATCTTGAAAGAGGAAAGTTACAAGTCAAAGTACTTGGTCGTGGAACAGCTTGGTTGGATACCGGTACGCACGAATCCCTCATTCAAGCAGGGCAATTCATCCAAGTTATTGAAGAACGGCAGGGCTTGAAAATCGGCTGTATAGAAGAAATAGCTTGGGAACAAGGCTTTATTGACGATGAAGGGCTTGAAAAACTGGGTCATAAATACATGAAAAGTGGCTACGGGGAGTATTTGCTGCGCTTGTTAAATAAATAAAATTATAATTTTACTGACTACTGACGGACTACATATTTACTGTCAACTGAATCATAATATGTTGAAAATAAGAATAAAAGCAAGCGATATAACAAACCTCACCGACGCCCGATACTTCGCAGCTAAGGAAGTTGAATGGTTGTGTTTTAATTTTTCGGAAGGCGCTGCCTCATACATAGATCCCATGAAAGCCCGTGCCATATTTGAATGGGTAGAGGGGCCTAAAATTGTGGGAGAATTTGACATGGCTACGGCTGATGAAATAAACTTTTATACTGAGGGGTGGGGTTTGCAAGCTGTTCAGGTCGGTTTTTTAATACCACTCGATACAGTCAAGGTTATCAAAAACAAGCCGATAATAAAGGAAATATGGATTGAAGAATTTACGAACCCGGATTTTATAATACAAGAATTGACTGATTATTCACCTTATGTTGAAGCGTTTTATTTGAATTTTGATAAAAACGGTATTGTTTGGGATGATTTAAAAAATCCACTTTCTATGATAACGGTGGAAGATTTAAAATGGATATGTCAACAGTTCAATATCATATTAAGCATTGATTTTCAACCACATATGGTGGATGATATTTTAGCGTTGAACCTGTATGGTTTGAGCTTGAAAGGTGGCGAGGAAGAAAGAATAGGCGTTAAATCTTATGATGAATTGGACGAAATTTTAGATGCTTTAGAGGCACAGTTGAATGAGTAAAGAAAGTATTAGGCTCAACTTTCTCAACTTATGATGTCATTATTTTTGAATGATACCACCTTAAAATAAAAAAAGCGGTTGCACAATGCATCCGCTTTTTTATTTTACTGAGTTGGAACTGCTTCCCAGTCAATATCTGCTAATTCTTCGTTTAGCTTGATTGAGTGGGTGTTTTTAGCTTGTTCATTCACTTTGTGCTTGCTAAAGAATTGTATTAAATTCTTTATTGCTGAAAATTTTTGAAGATTCATGTTGATAAAATTTAGTGATTATGAAATCGGGTGATTCCTTTTTTTCAAATATACTCACTTTACCAACGAAAAATCAAGTCATTTGGTTTTCTTTAACGTATTATTTAACCTTAACTTAACAATTTCAAAACACTCAAATCGGTTTTAGTGAAAAGTTTAACTCATTGATAATCAGTCTTTTAGAACGTAAAAAAGCCTTTGTGATATCCGATAATCAAATAACAAACTTAATTTCTTTTATATCAAATTCTTCTAAACCTCTTTTTGATTCTACCAACAATTTACCGGATTCATTGACGCCAACAATTTTACCTTGAAAATAAACACCATCGGGATATTGATATATAGCTTCTTCACCCCATCGATAGAGCTTTGAGAGATACTCCTCGTGTAATTTGTTGAACTGCCGAGTTTTGAGTTGTAAATATCGTTGTTCTATACTTAGGCATAGTTTTTCAATTAACTCAAACAAATCGAAATCCTTTCCAATTTCTATTTTGAGAGAAGTTGCATGAGGTAAATTTTTAAAGCTCAATTGATTGACATTCAATCCAATGCCTACAATTGAATGTTGAATTTGATTGCCCAGTAAGGCGTTCTGAATCAATATGCCACATATCTTTTTATCCAAAACATAAATATCGTTTGCCCATTTTACCGTAATATTCGAGCGAGGATTACTGAAACAATCGTTTACAGTGTCACGCACGGCTAAAGAAATGGCTTTATTAAGGTGAAATTGTTCACGAGCATTCAAAAATGTGGGTGACAAAATAATACTGATAGCAATATTCTGAAATGCTTCACTTTCCCATTTATTGCCATATTGCCCACGTCCAGCAGTTTGATTGAAAGTGTAAAAAACGACCCCCTCAGTATAGGCGTCTTTGCGGACAGAATAAGCATTGCCTGAGCCGTTCTGGTGGGACAACTGAAGCCAATCGGCAGCCAAAGCATTGGTGGAATCGGCAGCTTCAAAATAATTAAGAACTTTTCCTACAAAAAGCGTGTTTCTAATAGCGTTCAAACTCTTTTAATTTTGTATTTTTGCAAATTTAGATGATGTAAGATTTTACAATTCTTAAATAATTGTTTCAAAATTTGTAAATAATTGAATATCAATAAGTTAGTAGCTTTTAAAAAGCAATATATATTATACATTTTATTTTTTCAATTTTATTTTTAAATCATTTTCCAATTTGAGTACATTACAAGCAGCTATAAACAGGCAGACAGTTCCTGCCGAAATGTTAAACGATGTAATCGTTGACGCCATTCAAGACATCAAAGGTAAAAAAATCATCAAAATTGACTTGCGAAAATTGCATGATGCACCTACCAATTATTTTATCATCTGCGAGGGTGAATCTAACGTACAAGTCCGTGCTATCACCGACAGTATTTATCGAAAATTAAAAGAAGTTTATCAAACTACTCCGACGCATATAGAAGGTGGCTTACAGAGCACTTGGATTGTGATGGATTATTTTGATGTGGTTGTGCATGTTTTTCATAAAGATACACGTTCTTTTTATGAATTAGAGGATTTATGGAGTGACGGCTCAATAACGGAATATATAGATGTTTAAAGGGGTAATTACAACGTAAATTCACATTTTTGGATATAAAAATTGAAAAAAACGTTTTTCAACATCATATTCATTGCTCTAAACGTTATAGTCAAATGATAACATCCATTTTAAATGTCAATTTCCAACGTTATAATTAAACAATTTCGCTATTTTTTGATTATAATAATTGATTCAAAAATTTATTGACAAGAATCTCTTTTTATAAAATTTCGAAAAAAAAGCAGATTTTTAAAATAAATGATTTAGGAAAACGCCCTTAATATTAAAATGAATTTTTTTGAATAAAATATGGAAAATAACGAATTTGATAACAAACCACGCAATAGCACAACAGGAGGTGGCTTCGGCTCTTACTGGATTTATGGGTTGATTGCGTTGATACTGATTGCATTTAATGTCTATAACTTCGGTACCATTGATAAAAAAGAACTAGATTGGGAAAAGTTCGCTGAAATGGTAAAAGAAGGGGACGTTCAACGCGTGGTAGTTGTGAATGAAAAAGTGCTGGAAGTTTTTGTCAAGGATGAGAAACTCTCGAAATACAATATCACTAAAACTAAATTCCCGAATCGTCCTCACTATCAGATTGACATTCCGGCAAAAGTTTATGAAGATAGAATCAGCGCACTTTATAAAAACAATCCTACCGTACAACCCATTTTCGCCGATTATGAAGACCGGATAAATTATCTTCAACCCTTGCTCAATTGGCTGTTGTTGATTGCTATATTCGCTGTAATATGGATATTTATCATGCGGCGTGTAGGTGGTGGTCCTGGTGGTCCTGGTGGTCAAATTTTCAACATCGGGCGGTCAAAAGCCCAGATGTTTGATAATAATACATCAAAAGTAAATATTAATTTCTCCGATGTTGCAGGTTTAGATGAAGCAAAAGAAGAGGTAATGGAGGTGGTAGATTTCTTGAAAAATCCTAAAAAGTATACGACTTTAGGCGGTAAAATTCCTAAAGGTGTCTTACTCGTGGGTCCTCCGGGTACCGGAAAAACGCTATTGGCAAAAGCCGTAGCTGGTGAGGCAAGTGTTCCGTTTTTCTCGATTTCCGGTTCCGAGTTTGTCGAAATGTTTGTGGGTGTTGGTGCAAGCCGAGTGCGCGATTTATTCCGTCAAGCTCGTGAAAAAGCACCATGCATTATTTTTATTGATGAGATAGATGCCATTGGTCGCGCTCGAGGTAAAGGTGCTTTTCAAGGTGGGAACGACGAAAGAGAGAATACCTTGAACCAATTATTGGTGGAAATGGATGGTTTTCCGACGGATAAAGCCGTTATTTTGATGGCAGCAACCAACCGCTCTGATGTGTTGGATAGCGCATTGATGCGCCCAGGACGTTTTGATCGACAAATTGGTATTGATTTACCCGATTTAAGAGGCAGGGAACAAATTTTCAATGTGCATCTTCGCCATATCAAAACCACAGAAGACGTTAATCCGCCTATATTAGCAGAAATGACACCGGGTTTTGCAGGTGCAGATATTGCCAATGTATGTAATGAGGCTGCATTAATCGCAGCTCGACGCAACAAAACTGGCGTTGATATGGACGATTTTAATTATGCTTTAGATAAAGTTATTGGAGGTTTAGAGCGCAAAAGTAAAATCATTGCTCCGGCTGAAAAAGAAATCATTGCTTACCATGAAGCTGGTCATGCTATCTGTGGTTGGTTTTTGGAACATGCCATGCCGTTGGTAAAAGTAACAATTGTACCGCGGGGAATCGGAACATTGGGCTATGCTCAATACTTGCCAAAAGATGAATATATTACCCGCACTGAAGCCATTCTTGACCGTATGTGTATGACAATGGGAGGACGAGCCGCTGAAAGCATTGTTTTTGACAAAATATCAACCGGTGCTCAAAGTGATTTGGATCAAGTGACCCGTATGGCTTATGCTATGGTTGCCGTGTATGGTATGAACGATAAAGTGGGCAATGTGTCATATTATGGCATGATGAACGATAGCTTTAATCGACCTTATTCTGACGAAACGGCTACGCTCATGGACAATGAGGTACGCAAATTGGCAGATACAGCTTATGCCCGGGCTAAGGCGCTTCTTGCTGAACGCCGAGATGAATTAGAAACCATTGCTCAACATTTGCTTGAAAAAGAGGTACTTTTAAAATCTGACCTTGAAAAACTCATTGGAAAACGGCCGTTTGGTATTCCTTCTATCATTGACGCCAATGCCAATGTGTTGGGAGATGGAAGAGCTCCTCAAGTAGCGCCTTTAGGGTAGAATTTATAGTAAAAAGTGTAAAAGCCGAGTTTTCTTTGATTAGAAAACTCGGCTTTTACACTTTACTTCACCACTCCCAACTCTTTTCCCACTTTAGTAAAAGCTTCCACGGCTCGCTTTAAATGTTCTCTTGAATGACCTGCCGATACTTGTACTCTAATGCGCGCTTTGTCTTTTGGAACCACCGGGAAAAAGAAACCGATTACATAAATACCCTCATCGAGTAAACGTTTTGCCATTTCTTGTGCAAGTTTAGCATCGTAAAGCATGACTGGTACAATCGGGTGTGAACCTTTAATAATATCAAAACCGGCTTTTTTCATTTCCCCACGGAAGTATTTGGTATTGCTTTCGAGCTTATCCCGCAATTTGGTTGACCCCCTCAGTATCTCCAACACTTTAAGGCTCGCGCCCGTAATGGAAGGTGCTAATGTATTAGAAAATAAATAAGGGCGTGACCTTTGGCGCAAAATTTCAATAATTTCTTTGCGGGCTGCCGTAAAACCACCGGAGGCTCCTCCAAGTGCTTTACCGAAAGTGCCGGTGACAATATCTACTCTGTCCATGCAGTTATATAATTCGTGTGTGCCTCGGCCGGTTTTACCCATGAAACCCGTAGAATGACATTCATCTATCATGACCATTGCGCCGTATTTATCTGCAAGGTCACAGATTTTATCAGTTTGGGCAATAATGCCATCCATCGAAAAAACCCCGTCGCTGACAACCAGAAGCCGCCTTGCACCGGCTTCAGTAGCCGCTTTCAACTGGGTTTCTAAGTCCTGCATATTGTTGTTCTTGTATCTGAACCGTTTAGCTTTGCAGAGTCTTATGCCATCAATAATGCTGGCGTGATTGAGTTCATCACTGATTATGGCGTCGTCTTCGTTCAGCAAAGGTTCAAAAATGCCGCCGTTGGCATCGAAAGCCGCAGCGTATAGAATAGCATCTTCCATCCCGACAAACTCGGCTATTTCTTTTTCCAGTTGTTTATGAATATCCTGAGTGCCGCAAATAAATCGAACACTTGACAACCCGAAACCATGTGTATCAATCGCTTTTTTAGCTGCTATTATGACCTCTTTATGGCTTGACAGTCCCAAATAATTATTGGCGCAAAAATTCAGAACGGTTTTGCCGTTAGCCGTAATTTCGGCTGCTTGAGGTGAGGTAATAATACGTTCTTGCTTATATAATCCGGCTTCTTTAATTTCTGCAATTTCAGTAGCCAATTCAGTTCGTATTTTGAACATAATTAATTTTTTTTATGGTTTTATTTGAGAATGCATATTTTAATCTGTTGTTACTTCACCGTCGTCAAGCATATTTGAGTAAGATATCTCCCTAAACTTTCTCAGGCACATATTTCTTTTTTAAATGGGTAATCATATCCAAAGTCATTTTTGCCAAATCATATTTCGGTTTCCAATGCCAATCCTTCCTTGCTTGTGAATCATTTAAGCTTTCGGGCCATGTGTCGGCAATGGCTTGACGGAAATCGGGCTTATAAATAATCTTGAATTCGGGTATATGTTTTTTAATTTCGGATGTCAACTCATGGGCTGAAAAACTCATGCCTTGTAAGTTATAGCTTGAACGGATACTAATTTTATCAGCCGGTGCTTCCATTAATTGGATGGTAGCATCGATAGCATCTTCCATATACAACATTGGCAGTTTAGTGTTTTCGTTCAAAAAACATTCATAGAGTTCCCCTTTAACTGCTTTATGAAAGATTTCAACCGCATAATCAGTTGTTCCGCCACCGGGTAAACTCTGATACCCAATAATACCCGGATACCGCAAAGAGCGAACATCAACATGATATCGTTTGAAGTAATAACTACACCAGTTTTCTCCGGCAACTTTACTCATGCCGTACACGGTCTCGGGTGTACGAATGGTATCTTGTGGTGTATTGATGCGGGGGGTATTGGAGCCAAATACCGCTATTGTGGACGGAAAAAAGACTTTTTTAAGATTATGTGAACGGGCTGCTTCCAAAACATTAAACAGGCAATCCATATTCACATCCCAAGTTTTAAGGGGGTTAATTTCACCTTTGGCTGAGAGAATGGCTGCCAAATGGTAAATTTGGGTAATGCGGTACCGTTCAATGAAGAACGACATTTTAGTAGCATCGGTGGCATCTAATATTTCAAAAGGGAGATAATTGTTGCCATCGATAGGTAAATGAATGTCAGTAGCAATGACATTTTCCTGACCATAGGCATTTCTAAGTGCCTTTGTCAAAACTGAACCAATCTGACCGTTGGCTCCGATGACGAGGATTTTTTCTTTATGTGGCATAGTGTAACGGCGCTTTTATATACTTGATGCTATTTGGTTGTTAGACACAGCGATATCGCTCATAATATTTGGTCTGCTAAATTACAGGTTTTTTTGGACAATTATGGTTGGTAATCTGGTATATCTATTAAAAATTCATAACTGCCACGGTCTGATTGTTCGTTGTAATCTTCAGTGGGGTCAACATAATTCATTTTACAACAAAACGTAGATAAACCATTCGTTGTTATCATGTAAGGCACTTTAAATTTTAGATTGTACCGCGCAATTTGGTCAAAAACGGATTGGTCAACAGCTACATGAATAGATTTACATTCAACAAGCATGTAGGGTTGCGCGCTTTTATCGAAAATTAAAATATCGCAACGCTTTGATAACTCATTGATTGTCAATCCTAATTCAACCCGTATCCTACTGAGGGGGTAGTTTTTTTCGATAGTGAGGTATTGTAACACGAGCTGCCGAACCAATTCTTCCGGTTGCAACACGATATACTTTCGCCTGATTGGGTCATACACTTCCGTATTTGTACCTGCTTTTCTGAATTTCAGATGTTTTTTAAAACGGGTATATTCAATATCAATCAGCATGCATATCAATTTTGTGTTTTAAAAGAACCGTCTTCATTCATCCGTTTATACACTATATTTTTGGTAATAAATGAATCGCGGCGAAGGAGTATCAATGAATCATTTCTAATAGTAATGTCCCCTGTTTGTAATTGCTCAGAGCAGTATTTGCTCAATCCGCTGTCATCTATTTTTATCCGTAGGGTATCTCCGCTATTGTGCAATTCAAAGCAAAAAACACAAACAAGATCTGTATAATCTCTAAAAAATTGAATCCCACCATCATAAGAGACGCACAAACTTGATTTTTGAGTCGTATATTTTTGTTCCGTTTTATGAAAAGTATCACGCGTAAAAAGGGATACGAATTTCCATTTGCCGGCAATATCCGTTCTGAGCTTTTTGAGCGCCTCCGATGCTTTCCCGTCAATAGGGGGAGGACATATAGGCTGCCCACCGCAGGTTTCATGGGAGGTTGAACTTTCACAAGCGGAAAGAAAAAGGACGAACAGAAGGCACAATACTGAAGGATAGATATTGGAGTATTTGAACATAACTTTGGTGAATTTTTGATTAAAAAATTAAGTTTTTATAAAATCGGTTAAAAATAATCAAACTCACCATTTATCGAGTATTTTTAATAAAGTTCCTTGTATTTTTTACGATGGGAGGGAGATTAGACTTGTCTCGCACTCATTAACAAAATCCCATGAGCGGCGTTCTGTCCAAAGATAACCTTCATTATCGGGTGACATGAAACCCAGATGACCACCTCGTGCTGTGATTTCAAGGTGAAAATTGGAGTTTTGTTGAGCCACTGTGTAGGGGAAACACTCCGGCGCGAGGAAAGTGTCATCTTTTGCGTTAATGAGTAGAGTAGGGATGGTAATGTTTTTTAGCAAAGGCAAGCAACTTGCTTTATCCCAGTAGTCGAAACAATCTTTAAAACCGTTAACAGGACCTGTGTAAGCGGTATCAAATTCTCTAAAATTACGGGCATTTAGGGTTTTTTCAAGGTCAAAACTACCCGGAAACCGTTTGGCTTTATTGCGGGCTTTGGGTTTTAGCGACAATAAAAATTGTTGTAGATAAATCCAATTTTTGGGTTTTTCAAATTCTATACTGCAAGTAGTCAATTCTGCAGGTACCGAAAATCCTATAACGTGAGTCACTTCTCTAGGGATGTTAGCTCCTTTTTCACCGGCATATTTCAGTACAATATTGCCACCAATGCTGAAACCAATAATGGCTATTTTTTTATATTTTTTTTCGGTGATAATTTGATTAACAACAAAATCCAAATCCGCAGAATTGCCACTGTGGTAACCCCCAAGCAGACGATTATCTTCTCCGCTACAACTGCGGAGGTTAATAGCCATAGCATCCCAACCCTGTGTGTCCTCATGAGGTTGATTGAAATAGTGCATCATCCCGCGCACATACGGCTTTCGGGCATGCCCTTCGAGACCGTGAACACAAATCAATAAGTTTTCAGAACCTACTCTGGACCAATCCAAATCTAAAAAATCCCCATCGGGCGTGTCTATGCGTTCTCGCTCATATTTGATTGAGAAGAGAGGACGCAGTAAAGCCGTATAGATCGTATTAAAATGTGTATTACGATAGAGAAAAGGTGGCTGATAGTTGACGTTTTCAATCAAAGGCATAGCAGTTGCGTTTGCGTCAAAATATTGTAAGATGAAAATCGGTTTAAAAACAGCTGCAAAATACGAATAAATTTATATTTATTTTTAATATAGAATAATAAATATAAAAAAAGTCTTTCAGGTTTTGCTGAAAGACTCCGATATATAGACTTAAACGCTTACGACTAAAATTTTAAGACCCTTATTTTGATAAAAGAATGGGGTAAATGAAGGTCTTCGAGTTCTTTTTTTATTTGAATAGCTTTACTATTTGCTGATTGTTCAGTGCTATACATGAGGTCGTAATACACACAATACCCCTTTGTTGCACTGCCCGTACACGTGAGTGATATACAATTAGCAATCAAACCATAGGTCTTAAGCTGATCTATGCGTTTGCGTGATTCTTCAAAGGTATCGTAGAGAATGTCTTGTACTACATATTTTGTTCCTCGAACTCCCGCTCGGGCGCAATCGTAAATCAGATAACCATCCGTAGGCGTATATACGTATAAACCGACTTCGTTTTTTGATGTATTATCTTCCCCCATTGATGTCAAATCTGATTGAGGTGTAGTGATTGTTTGTTCCGAGTTTTTCTTAGATCCATCGGGATTCTTATAGATGTATTCATCCGTTTCCGGCTCTAACCGGCTGGCTAACCGACTCAAACTGTCCTGATTTCTGATTTCACTGAAAACGGTCTGCACCGGACGCAATTGCCATTGCCGATAAAACATTCCTGACAACACTACTAAAGAAAACACGCAAGTCAAGGCTTGAGCCATATAAGGGCGTTTATATCTTTCGAGATTGCGCGGCGCATAGTTCCTGAGGCTTTGTACCGAGGGGTTCTCCATGAATTTCAATGTGCGGCGACGTTTGCCAAATATCTCCTCTCGGGCGGGCGTAATTAGCAGATTAACATGTTCTTCTTTGTCCACTATCACTAAACCAAAGCCATTTTCGACGCATTGATTTTTGAGTTCCATAAAATTAGGATCCGAACCGACATCAAAAACATCATGCGCCAAAGCGACCCATTGCTCATCAGCATGGTATTGCTTGAATTGTTCAATCGCATATATATAACGGTAACGACCGGCAGTGCGGAAAAACATTTGATAAGCCAAATACGTCAATCCCATAAAAGTTCCCACTAACAACAAGCTGAAAAGCCAACCCGCATGTGTCAACGACCATATATTAAATATCCACAACACAAGCATAATTGTTGCAGTAGTCACGCTGCTGAGAGCCAGACCATCCCACATCAACTGTTGCCGTTGGAGTAAGTATCGGACTTCGTTGGCAGAAGAGGCAGAAGTGACTTCAAAAGTGGCAATAAAGGGGGTTCCATCTTCTTTTGGAAATTCAAGATGCCCATCAACAATCACCCCGGAAGGATGCATTTTGTCATAGCTAATCACAGTCTCGCCCTTGCGGGGACGAAACTTATAATATGTCTTCATGAACGATAACGTCGCCCGTTTGATAGTATCTTCGCTGAGGAAATCCAAAATTTAGATATATGATGATTACTTGATTACTTTTAATTATGTTTTTACGGACTAAAATTAGTGTTTCTAATGATATTATGAAAATAAAAGTTTTCTAATTTGCTGAAAATCTACTGTTTATGTTTAAAATGTTGAAAATCTGACATACTTTACTATAAAAAGGGTAGTCTTTTTTAGCATAATGGAAAGAATTTTTTTTAGCAAGCGGGTCATTTATTCAAATGGTTTCAATCTTTAAGCTTTTCGAACAACCGAATTGTCTGCACGGCCTCTTTAACATCGTGTACCCTTAATATTTTTGCCCCTTGTTGGAGGGCAATCAGGTTCAAAACAGAGGTGCCATTCAGGGCTTCCTCTGGCGTAATGTGTAAAGTTTTCCAAATCATTGACTTACGTGAAAGTCCTGCTAATATAGGTACTTCCAATATCTTGAAAACATGTAGCTTTTGTAATAATGTGAAATTATGGTCTATTGTCTTACCAAAACCGAACCCGGGGTCAATCACAATATCCTTCACACCGAGACCCCTCAGTATCCCAATTTTTTCAATAAAAAAGTCAAGTATTTCTACAGCGATGTCGTCATAAATTGCGTTTTTTTGCATAGAGTCGGGCGTGTCGCCTTTCATGTGCATCAATATGTAAGGCACGTTTTGGAGTTCAGCAATTGTTTCGAACATAAGAGGATCGAACTTTCCAGCGGAAATATCATTGATGATGCACGCACCTTCTGTCACACAGGTTTTTGCAACACCCGAACGAATAGTATCAATCGAAATAAGAGCTTCCGAAAATCGTTTGATAATGGATTTTAAGGCAGGTAAAACGCGTTTCAATTCTTCTTCTTCGCTGATAATTTCCGCCCCCGGGCGACTCGACATACCGCCGATGTCCAGTATTGACCCCCCCTCAGTAAGTATCCGTTCGGCTTGCGCCAATATAGCATCCTCGCCGGTGAAGCGGCTGCCTTTAAAAAATGAGTCTGGCGTCACATTGATAACCCCCATGACTATCGGCGCGGATAGGTCAAGCAAATGACCATTACAATTTAAAGTTGTTTGTTCATACAGCATGTTGCAAATTTACATTAACTTTGAAATCTAAATCTAAAAAACAAACATTATGAGTGAAGTACAAATAAAACGCCCTGATGCTCCTAACCAAGATGTAGGTTTTGGTAAAATATTGTTGCTGATAGGTTTAGTCAGCGTAGCCGGTTTTCTATTTTATAAAGTGTATGTAGGCGATAGTGGTGAGAGTAGCATTCCGAGAGCCATGCAAATGACCTACGTGCCGGCTGATTTTAAAATGAATGTGGATGAGTCCAAAACGCTTGAAATCCTATCCAATCCACAGCAGTATAAAAAAGAATTTGATGATTTAATTTTGAATTTTAATACCAATCTGGTTGTTCATGTTTCCAACAGAATGGGTTTGAACAACCAACTCCGAACGGCAGCAGTCAATGAATATCGCAAAATGCATCCGTATATCCGACAGATGTATTTCAATGACTTTATCGGTCTGACCGATACCTCTTCCCAAATTTATCAAACTTGGTACGAAAATCAAGGTGCTACGGCTGTTGATTTGCTGAATGAAGTAGCGTCTAAATATACCTGTTTTTTCATAACCAACATCATGGCAACTGTTTTAAAAACCCAAGATGGCAAAATTTCCGTACAGGGCAATAGAGTTGAAACACCGTGTGGGATAGCCTTGACCGAAGGTTTGCGACCCATGGTGAAAAGATTGCAGGATGCTGCAGCCATTCGGGATTTTACGCGCGCCAAAGGCTTGATGAAAGAGAAAGTGGAAAAAGCCATTACTGAATTGGCGGTTATGGAATTGCGGGATAAAAAAGGCATTACAGTCAATAATGCCACTAAACTTTGGGGGTATGATGTGTCAAGTACCAACGTGGACATTACAGCCATCAGCGTAGTAAAAGTGGGTTATGACCTCAAACAATTCCTCGATATATCCATTGATGATAGAAATAAAACAGTGGTCGTTACATTACCTGAACCCAAAATATTATCGCATGAAGTGTATCCTAAAATTGAAAACTTAGATGTCGGTTGGTTGAGGGAATTGAATTCGCAAGATTTTAATGACAATATCAATAAACTGCGCCAAGCTTTTAGAGAGGACGCCCTCAACAGCGATATTATGAGTAAAGCCAGACAGCGAGCAGGCAGTGTCATGGATATGATGCTGACACCCGTTGTACAAAATATCAGTAAAAAATACAAAATCGCCATCAAATTTCGCAATAATCAGCAGGTTTTGGACTACAATCTTCCACAAGACGGTGTAAATAAATATAAAAAACCGCAAACACCTCAACAGTTGCAACAGCTTAAACAACCACAACAGCGTCCGGACGGTCAACAGCCCCCCCCTCAGTATTACAAGCCCAGTAGCGCGGACTTAAGTCAGCCTAAAAAAAACAAAAAATAAAATAAAAACCCACCTCAAAAACAACCCAAAAAAAACTTTCATCCAAAAAAAATCATAATTAAAATCTAAAATCATAATTAAAAAATGCCATTTTAACACTTTTCGCGCTCACAATGCTTACAACAGCCTGTCAAAACCCGACCAAAAGACAACCACCTCTGTCTTAACACCAGCAAAACCAAAAGAAACGTCTGCACGGACACCCCTCTCAGCGGCAAATGCCTTCATACAAGACGGGTTAGTCGGCTAATTTACTTTTTTCAATTTGACAAAAGCGTCCGGATTCTTAAAAATGGTATTAATGGAATCAATTTGAAAATAATTGCCTTCATTTTGAGACGAATGTAAGACGAAAAAACGTTCTCTCCGATAAGTCGTCAGGATAGTCGAATCCTCTTGAAAATAGACAATTAATTGGTTGACAATGTTTTTAGGGTCAATAAAATCCGTTGAGCCATCGTAAAATTTACCGCCCTCCGCGTTGGTAAAACCGGCTCTGAGTATCCCGATTTGTTGGACGAAATGATTGAAGCTATCGGTCAAAACCGAAAACCTGTCTTTATAAAATGTCCAATTAATTGAATCTTTAGCGTAGAAACTGACGGTATCGGCAGAGTTTCGGAAAGTTATTTTTGAAATTTTAGCTCTATCAAATGAGAATAAAGTGTTATTTCTGAAGGAGTTGAACTCAATACCAAAAATCTTATTTAAATCAGGTGTGACGCCATGTAATAGCCGTTCTTCGGGTAGTTTGATATAGGTGTAAGTATTACCAGTTGCGGAATCTTTTTCTGCGTAAAATATTGAAAGAGAATCTGTTATATTATTTTTTCGAGTGATAAAAACGACAATATTAGGCTTTTCAGTATTGTTAATCTGTTCTGCTGATGAAGGTGGAATATCCGGTAGTTTCTTGATAATATGGCTTTTGAGCCCTTTTAAAACTTGTAAAAAAAGCGTAACAGAATCATTGGAAATGGGAAGTGTTACATTATTTTTCACGACTAACCAACCTGAATCTGTTCGAGCAAAAATCATTTCCTCGTCTCCTTTCTGAATTGTAAAAGTTGTAATATCATCGGTTGGAATGTTGTAAATGGTTTTGGAAAAAAACGCATTTTTATTCACCAGAAAAGTGTCCGTTGCCCATTTGACGCCCCACACGGATAAACCAAGCATCCATGCAAAACGGATGAATCGATTTTTTATAAAAATCTTGTAAAAACCACGCATCAATTTTCTCATTTTTATTCTGCTGTTTTTAGGATGATTATTTCAAATGCTTGAAATCTTATCCGTTCAGGGTAAAAATATATAAATCTGCTAAATTTGCCCGCTAACTTATTACAAAATTCAATAGAAAAACATAAATTTGTTTTCTTGCTAAAAAAATCTTCCTGTAATAAAAGTTATCCACTTGAAATACTATGAATGATCATCAACTTGAGAAAACATATCTGCAACTGTTGCCTCTCCAAAAGGAGGATAAAATTGATATTTTTGCCGTATTTAACGGTATTTATCCACAAATAACAAAATGGGTTGAGCAATTACTGACCTCATCCGCTTGGGAATCCGATATCCACGTAGAATTCAACTATCCGGAACTTTTCCGTCATTTTTATTTTGAATCCAAAAATATTCAAAAAACGGTTGGGCAGTATACTTTTGGCTTTGGGTTTCCGATGATTTTTGATATTGGTACAGAAATCGAAAATTCTAACTTCGGTTCTCCGTCACAGGAGTTAATGTCAGGCGAGGTGATTTCTGCTCCACTTTTTATTTGGTATCTCCAGATGCGTCCACATCCGAATAGACCTGACAGTTGGATTATTTCTTTTGAAGAAAATGGTTCAGTTGTTCCGAATGATTATCTCATAAGACACATACAAAATAAGTATAATAGTGACTTAACCGATTTCTTTTATCAGTTTGCGACCAAACGCCCTTTTAATATTGGTGATTTGCAGGTATTTTGTAAAGATTTAGGCAGCCGTTTGGGATTTCAAAACGACAATCTCAATTTTGCTTTGCGAGATTGCCCGAGTACGGCGCTGCTAAAAATTCAAGCCGGAAAAGGGGATATCAATTGGTGTGGTGCATTGGGTTTGTTCCCCCATCAGGAAGGCTCATTAGCCGAAGCTAAAATAAAAGATATTGATTTTCAAAATTTCTCTTGGACTGCCGAGCACGTTCATGAATTTGCTGTTTTACCCGAGGATGCTTATCAGCGGGCTGCCTTGAGAACCGTTTTGCGCAATAAAATTACGATTGTAGAAGGTGCTCACGGTGCGGGTAAAACTCATTTAGCGACCAATATCCTCCTCAATGCTTTGTCAAATGGTCAAAAAACGGCGGTTGTGGCGAATGATATAGGCAGTTTGATGCAGATTCAGAATGAGTTTGTTAAACTCGGTTTGGGCAACCTGACTTTTTTATTAAAAGATATTTATCACGATAAAAAATTGCTGCTCGATGTCTTGCGCAATGAGCAGTATGGGAAAGTGATTGATTTTAAAGAAGACGAATTCAAAATTACCTTAAAACAAGCGCGTCGACTTTTGGCAAAATCGGATGATAGCCATGAAGCTCTGAGCCGGTCTATTTTCGGAGATGATTATTTTGCCGAGGTAGTAGGATTTTATGACCAAAGCCAAAACATTGAAGGTCGTGAATTACTCGCCAATCATTTGGAAGCCAGCGATTATAAATTCACGAAAGAAGAATATGATAATTTAGTAGCAGCTATCAAGGTTTCGCAAGATTTATATAAAAATGTGAATACTCTTAAGCACCCCCTCAGTAGTTTACATCCCGAAATTTTTGAGAATACTAAAAGTGATAATGGGCGTGAATTTGTGAAAAAACAATTAACGGTGCTTATTGAGCAATGGAAAACGTTGCATTTGCAATATATCACCGTTTATGATGCGTATTCTCAAAAATTGATGGCTCATTATGAGGTACATTACAACGATTTGCAAGCTCAGGTCAGGCTGCTTAAAGAATCAAATTCTGATTATAAGTTTCAATTCGGTGAGGCTTTTGAAAGCAATAATTTTTTCAGAATGAGCGGTTTGGTCGCGACTTCATTGTTTTCTGACAAGTCGAAAAATGTTTTGACTGCTAAAGAAGGTGTTGTCAGTCAATACGATACATTGGTGTCTTTATTCAATTCGAGAAAACATTTTACCCATGTATTTTTAAAAGATGCTGAAAAAAAAGACATTAAAAAGTTGCAAATCAACCTCGAGACGTTTGAATTGGCCTTAAAAGCATGGCGAAAAGCACTGCCTTCTACCGTACAAGAAGAATTGCAACGGCTGAATGCCAAAACAGCTCAATATTTTGATAAACCGTTAGCTTCTGAAATTAAAACCCTTGAAAACGACCTCGAAGATTTGTTGAAATTGACCAATGAGACGCATCTATATGCCCAAACTTTGAGCCATAAAATGCTTACTTTACCTAAGAGAATGCTTTTTATCGAAGATATCATTGAAAAATTGGAAGAAACGCAATTGAATATGCGTGATTTTGATACATTCTATAGTTGGCAACGCAATTGGTTAAATATGCCTAAAAATGGGCGTAAATTGATACAATCTCTCATAAAAGTAAAACCCAATGATTGGTCGGCGGCGTTTGAAAGTTGGTATTTATATAATACATTAGTTGGTCATTATCAATCTAATACGCTTGGGAATGACGATTTGATGAATCAAATGTTCGAAGTGGAAAGCAAATTGCGACAAATTTTGCCTTCACAAATTGCCTTTGTTTGGAATGAACGGAAAAAAGAAGCCATAAAAGCATTTAAAGCCAAAAATCCGACCGGTTATAAACTGTTTTTCAATGCTAAAAATCAGACTTTAGCCAAAGATAAATTTTTGAAACACATTTTAAAAAACTCAATCAATACGCTATCAGAGATTTATCCGGTTATACTCGTCACCCCACAGGTAGCCACTCAAATTATTGAAAGTGAGGGTAAAGAGTTTGATTTGGTCGTTTTTGATAATGCACAAAACATTGATAGTGAATCAGTTGTTCCTATTTTGAGAAATACTGAGGGGGTAGTAGTGCTGACTGAATTTTCAAAATTAGACAATATTCCATCTGATTCTTTTGCTGCGCGCCTGAAATCATTTAATGGTGCTACCGTTAAACTCAATCATTTGCATCGCCCTGTCAGTGAAACGGCAAGGAGGTTGAATCAATCCATTTTTTATCCTGATTTGGAAGTACCCTTCAAAACATTACCGACAGTACAAACAGTCACTGTTACACATATCCATGGCAATTACAGCGAAAAAACGCACGCTAATGAAAAAGAAATCACCGAAATAGTTAGAATATTAGAAAAAATCCACGCTACCCCGTTCAATACGTTTCCGCGTATAGGCATCGTGTGTCTGAATAAACTACACCGCAACGCCCTGAGTACCGCACTGCTCAATTTTGTACAAAAGTCCCTACCTTCATGGGATAAAATTGAACAATTGCAACGCAACGGCTTGGGTATTTATAGTTTGGAGGAATTAGCGGGTATGCAATTTGATGTTTTAGTCGTAAGCGGCACGTATGATAGTTTTGATAAAATGTCATTGACGCGACAAGATTTAAGAAAGTTGGTCAATTGTTTTACTCAAAATTTGTATTGGGTCAATTCAATTCCGAGAGAAGAATTGTCTCAAGCGGCTCAGAATCAACGCAATGAAGGTGCGTTTTTACTCGCTAATTTGATACATTTGGCTGAAAATGTGCATTTGAAAGATTCGACGTCTTATGATGATTTTGATAAGATTTTTGATAAGCTTAAGTCTATTTACGTTAAGCCTAAAGCGGTCAAAGACTCTGTTTTCATCAATCAGGTAGTCAACAAATTATCCCGTTTTATCGAGCCCGAGTATTTGAAAATCCATTATACCATCGAAAACCAAGCATTTCCCATCGTCATTTTACCCAAATACGAGGGTCAAATGCCGGTTGTTGTTCGGATTGACGGCAAACTGTCGCAAGGCAGATATTTTAGTCCGACATGGGAACGCCGTATTTTGAATGAGTTGGAAAAAATGAATATTCCGGTTTATTCTATTTGGTCGTATAATTGGTGGAAAGACCCAAAAGGAGAAGCATTTCACTTAGCCCAACAAGTATTTGCTTATGATAAAAACTTTGAAAAAGTGGAAACGGTAGAGGAAAAGGAAGAAACTGTTGGGTAGATTTCACAAAATTCAATATATTGGTTTTACCTTCGCAGCCCGAAACAAAAATGTTTGTTTTGATAATAAAATAAAGAGACCAATGGATCAAAAATTTGATGCAATTCGCCCTTTCTTTGACAATGAAGTGAATGATGCTATTTTGTCAATTATCCATGACCCAATGATGAAACCAATCATGCGTTTCACATTTCCGGAAAAAGAAGAAAAGGTTTGGAAAGATGAATTGACACAAATACACAGCACGCAAGAATTTCAAACCCATGTGGTGGCTAAATCATTAGAGCAAATTTTAGCCAAAAGCTCGGAAGGATTAACCTATTCCGGCTTTGACAAATTGGACAAGCAAACGTCCTATCTCTATATCTCCAATCATCGGGATATTATTTTAGATACGTCCTTTTTGAATTTAATTTTGCATTATACCGGTTTGATCATGACTGCCTCGGCAATTGGTGACAATTTGCTGAAAAACCCGTTTTTATACGCCCTTTCTAAAATCAACCGTAATTTTATTGTCAAAAGAGGCTTGTCTCCTCGTGTATTGTTGCAAAGTTCCAAGCTGCTTTCTGAATATATTCATGAATTGATAACGGTTGAAAATCGCTCGGTGTGGATTGCTCAGCGAGAAGGCAGAACGAAAGACGGCAACGACGCCACCCATCAGGGAGTATTAAAAATGCTCTCCATGGCAGCCCAAAACGAGAGCCCGGCTCAATATTTCAAAAAAATGAAAGTGGTGCCGGTTTCTATCTCTTACGAGTACGACCCGACGGATTCGTTAAAAATACCTGAACTTTTAGCCAATCTGAACAATGAAGTGTATGTGAAAGAAGAAAATGAGGATTTTAATACGCTCTTAAATGGTTTGATAGGACAAAAAAAACGCATTCATTTTCACGCCGGAAACGTATTAAATACTGAATTGGATGGTATTGCCGAGTTGCCCAATGCCAATCAGCAAATCAGAGCTATCGCTCAATTGATTGATGACCGTATTATTGGCAATTATAAGTTGTGGCCCACCAATTATATTGCTTATGACTCTCTACATAAAAAGGATGCATTCAAATCGTCTTATACACAAGCTGACAAAAACGTCTTTTTCAAAAGATTTGAATCTAAAATTGATACTTCTGACCTACGAACAGTTGAAAGTTTCTTAGAAATGTACGCCAATCCAGTAGTGAATCAACTGAAATTGGCTGAAAACTTCAGCGATGTCGGATTTTAGATGTCGGATTTCGGGATTTCGGATTTCGGTCACGCTCCGAAATCTGAAATCCCATATCCGAAATCTATTGCCATTTCTCCAAGCCCAACAGTTTTTTTCCCAAATCATTCAAAACGGCAGCATCATAGCGGGTTTGTTCCCAATTACGCGGGTCGCCCGGAAACGCATAGCCTTCGGGTGCGATGCGGTTTTTCCATGAATTGATACGCCATTGACGCATGGCGTCATTCTCTTCTTCAGCCGGCATCATCGAGATATATTGGGCGATGCGGACTTTATCAGTTGAATAATTAGGACGAATGCCATGCGGTGTTGTGCTGTTAAAAATCAACAAATCACCAGCTTCCATTTTTACCTTGTGGTATTGACCTTCAAAAGCCGAAATATCCGGTTTGAAGCGGTTACGGTCAGCCGGTTGTGTCAATTTCCATGTATCATAGGTGCGATACAGTTCAGGAATACACTGAAAACCACCCATATTTTCGTCAGTTTGGTCAGCCAAAGCCAGAACGCCCTGCACATTTTGCGGCTTGGTTTCGGGGTCATAATCCCAATGGATAAAGCCTTTGTACTCAAATCCGGGACGAATTGGGAAATTGAGATTAGCGCGGTCAATCGTCACCCACAGCTTTTCAGTGCCCCAAATATCCACAAAAGCGTCATATACCCGTTGGACTTGTCGGTTGTTCCAGAGGTGTTGGTTATTATAGACTTCCACCATGCCGGTTCCGGCAAGTTCCTTCATTTTCATTTCAGCGCGCGCTGAAGTGTACCAAGTTTCGGGGTCTTTCGGGTCTTTTTCCTCAAATTCCCATAAAAAGCGAGCTGTTTCCGCCACTTGCTCTTTCGGAACGGCATTTTTGACAATCACATAGCCGTTTTGAATCCAAAAAGCCCAATCATCTTCGCTTAAAACTCGCAGCGGTTGATTGTTTGAACGGTCATTCAGTTTTAGGCTGCTGCTCGTAGCTGTTGACGGATTGCCCGGAATATCCTTATGGTTGGTGTTAGGAATCATGGTCGGTGCCATTGTCGGAGCCATCGTTTTATTTTCCATTGCGTCATTGATGTTTTTGATGAAATAATGATACAAAGATAGTTGCCTTAAAATGCAAACTGTTACCACAATAATTGCCACTTTTTGAACAATATTGATATTTTTAATTAAATTTGTTGTCTTATTTGTAAACATCAAGCAATCAACCACATGAAAATCCAGTTTGAAGATATTAAAACCGACGTCAACAGTTCATTCCGACTGATGAACAACCCTCGACTAAACGATTTTTTCTTTTGGCATTTTCACCCCGAATTTGAATTGGTTTATATCGAAGCACCCACTGGAACGCGGCATGTCGGTGAGCATCTTTCAAGATATGAAGAGAGCGATTTGGTGTTTATCGGGTCTAATATTCCTCATTTGAATTTTGATTATGGCGTAAAAACGGATTACGAAAAAATTGTGGTGCATATTCGACCCGATTTTTTGGGGACAGCGTTTGCCAATATGCCCGAATTGGCAGCCATTTTTCATCTTTTTGAAAAATCGCAATTAGGTGTAGTTTTTAGCAAAAATGTACAAAAAAGGGTAGGAGAAAGGCTTAAAAAGCTGAATTTACTCACTCATTTTGAACTTTTATTAGAGGTTTTAAGCATCTTTCACATTTTGGCACAAGATGTTGAAATGTCATTTTTACACTCAAAATCCATTCAAAATCAATATAATAAAAAAGAGCAAGAACGACTTAAACGTTTGTATCAATTCATCGATAATCATTATCCTCGTAAAATTGAACTGGATGAAGTAGCGCAATTGTCCAATCTGAGCAACGCCGCTTTTTGTCGCTATTTCAAAAAAATGACTCGCCTGACTTTTACCGAATTTCTGAATCATTATCGGGTCAACCAAGCTAAAAATATGTTACTGTCGGATAAAAATGTTACTGAAACGTGTTTTGCCTGTGGGTTTGAGAGCCTTTCGTATTTCAATCGCACTTTTAAAAAAATCACTCATGAGAATCCTTTGGCTTTTAAAAGAAGGTATCAAGGTGATTGAAAAGAAGGCTTTTATCCCCCCCCCTCAGTATTTGTTATTCGTTATTCGTTATTCGTGTATCCGTTATTCGTATATTAGTTATTTGTGTAAACGAATAACGAATATAAGAATAACGGATACAAGAATA
>JANPGW010000209.1:0-2005 GCA_031424115.1 Saprospiraceae bacterium
GAATTGGATAACTATTTGAAATCCAATGTTGCAAAACAAGCCAATCCAAATGTGCAAACGCCCGTTGTGATAGGCAATAGTCAACAAGTGTTATCCTTTGCCAATACTGAGGGGTTGGAAAAAATAGCTGAATTAGAGCAAAAAAACTTTGCTCTTATGACAGAGGTGAATACAAGGGGTGATGATAAAAAGAGTTTGGATGAATTGGCAAAATTGGATACGACAATCGTAGAAACCTATAAAAAATTCGCCAAAGCCTTGAAAGAAAAGCGCATTGCGCCCCACGATGATTCTTTGGATTGCGCTTTGATTCATTATCGAAAATTAGAAACTTATAAGCTGCCTGATAATTTGATGCAGATGATTAAGCGAAATATGGGAGTCGGGTTGATGGAATTGGAGTTGGATTTTATGAAACAATTTAGAGAAACAGGTATGGCAGCCATTCATTTGAATCCTAAGTCTTTAAGCGTAATTAAAAATTTAGATGAGGCTATGAATTTATTTGGTTCCTACCACTATATTTATAAATATCTTGAAGCAAGGGTTTATGTTCTGAAATTATTTATTCCAAGAAAAATATTTGGGAACGCTCAATCAGTTGAAAAAAATAGAAGAGATGAAGATGAGCAATTGAAAAAAGCAAAAGAAAACCTATTATATAGCTTAAAATTAGAGCCAAATATGATTTCGACTCATTCGCTACTTGCGTCAATATATAGAGCTGATAGTAAACCTGATTCAGCTATTTATTATCAAGAACAAGTAATAAAGTTATTACCCAATCAATCTTGGACATATTATAATTTAGGATTAAGTTATGCGAGTTTTAAATATAAAGACGATAATAATAAACGTGCACCTCACCCAAAAGCTATTGAGAATTTAGAAAAAGCAATACAATTGAATCCTAAATTTGGCGGTGCTTATAATTTATTGGCTGCTATATGTACAGGAAGTTTTTATTTTGGAGATGGAGAAACGGATGGTGAGCAATATCAAAAGAATTATGCTAAAGCAATATCAAGTTATGAAAGCCTACTTGGTTTAGTCGAAATTGATGATAGTGAAATACCAAAAATACATTTCGAAAATAACACACCCTTGAAGTCGCTTGAATTTAATCCTCAGAAAGCCAATTTAAACGCTTCTTTCAAAAACTATATTTCATTACAATACCTCAATAATGAAATAGGCAACACTGATGAATCTGAAAAGTATTACAAAAAGATATTTCAAAAAGCTAAATTATCAAGTTCATTCATTTCTTTTTGTACAATAGCTTATTATTATTATGATGTACTTGAAACATCAAATAAAAAAATCTACTTATCGTATGCACTTGAAAGTTTGCAAGAAGGTTTAAAAATAATAGAAGAAAATGTCAAAACAATTGCAGAAGCGGATAAACCTTTTTTAATGATTCATTATCAGCAACTTTTGGCTGGTATTGGTACTTGCTATAGAGGGTTAAATAACTTCAATGAAGCCGAAAAATTTCTTAAACAAGCTATCGATATTAAGGTCGGCAACTTGCCAAATAATATAAGTTTCAAATTAACTGGAATGCATATGTTTGATTACGATGGGAGATTATATACTTATCCTCAACTTATTATAAAAGCGAATGCGACAGACTATCATTATCAAATTGAACCTAATTTTGAGTTATTTTTTCTTAAAACAGAAGAAAACAAGCTTGAAGAGGCTCTTGTATGGTATGAAAAGGCACTACAAAAATCTGTTATTGAACATGGTAACGATGTAATGAGTAAACTTTTTACAGAAGCTATTTTGATGATATATAAAAATTTAAATAAAGAAGCTTTCTTAAAATTACGTAATAAATATTTTCCCGATGCAGAAAAAACAAAATTTGAAAAATAGCTACCCCCTCAGTATTAAGTCAAATAAATAAATTTTAACCCATTTTTTATAAAAACATACAATTATGAACAGATTATCTAATTTCCGATTAACCTTAATATCGCTAATTTTAACTTGT
>JANPGW010000210.1:0-8559 GCA_031424115.1 Saprospiraceae bacterium
AAAAAAAAACGTCCTAGACCGAAGATCCTGGACGTCCAAACAACAAATTATAATCCCATGAACATATATCTTAAAAACGATTGCTCGTTTTGTTTTCGCTCTAAAAAAACAGATAAGTCGTCCTAACCTAAATAAAAATCAGGACGACCCCTGACAACAAATTATAATCCCATGAACATATATCTTAAAAACGATTGCTCGTTTTGTTTTCGCTCTAAAAAAAACAGATAAGTCGTCCTAATCTAAACAAAATCAGGACGACCCCTGACAACAAATTATAATCCCATGAACATATATCTTAAAAACGACTTCTCGTTTTGTTTTCTTTTTTAAGCGGTTGAGTGGGGGGTACTCAAACCGATACTTAGTACAAAAGCTTTGGATGAAACTGTCAAAAAACAAAATTTGAGAACCAGAATAGTCGTCCTAACCTAAAAAAATTAGGACGACTCCCTGACAGCAAATTATAATCCCATGAACATATCTTGTGTAATTTTACTCATTCGTTTGTTTTTTCTTTTCATAGTACAAAGATGCAACAGGAATATTTGCTGTGCAAAGACATTTTTAGAGCATTGTGGGAAATATATTATTGATATTATGTGATAATAAATTGATTATCAATTTATTACGTTGTTTTTTTGTGAAAATTTCATTTATTAAATATTATCAAATGACATAAAAAAAATTAAAAAATTTTTAATTAAAGATTAAAAAGACTTGCATAATGGATTAATTCACCATTTTGATGAATAAATTATATAAAAAAATCTCTATTTTTGATTCTATAAATAACGGCTTTTATGGGATTTATTTCAAAATTATTACCTGATAACGCTTTAGTGCAAAAAATCTATCGCCTTGTAAAAAGAGTTGCGATCACTCTTTTTATTGCGCATTTGGTTTATGCCCTGCTATTAATCTTTATGCCTGTCTTTACAACACCTACTATCATCGGGCAATGGGTAGGTGGCAAGACCATTTACAAGCAATGGATAAGCTCCGATAAAATATCTGAATCTGCCAAACGTGCCGTGATATCCAGCGAGGATCAAGAGTTTGGGGAACACTTTGGATTTGATGTTGAGGAAATTGAAAAAGCCTTGAAATACAATGAGACCCATAAAAGGAAAAAAGGCGCGAGTACCATCTCACAACAAGTGGCTAAAAATGTTTTCCTTTGGCAAGGGCGAACGTGGTTCAGAAAAGGTATCGAAGTATATTGTACCCTTTTGATAGAATTGTTTTGGAGTAAAGACCGGATATTGGAAGTGTATCTCAATGTGGCTGAAATGGGAGACGGGGTTTTCGGCATTGAAGCCGCTGCTAAAACATTTTTTGGCAAACCGGCTTCTAAACTCACCAATGAAGAAGCCGCTTTGATTGCCGCTTGTCTGCCCAATCCCATAAAATTCAAAGTGAATGCGCCATCCGATTATGTCCGAAAACGGCAACGATGGATATTGTGGCAGATGCGGAATATTGATTGGAGCAAGGATTAATACAAAAAAAGGTAAATCAAGCATTCATAAACTCAGCTATCAAGCGATGGAAATGGTGAACACCTGGTTCCCGCTTAGCTGAATATCTCCCATTGTGATAAAAACGAGACCGAACACCCCGTTGTACATTTTCAACTACTGCTTCATCTTCTCTTTCCACCTTATCGAGGTCAGAACCGGCTCCCGAACCCATTTTACTTTCATCCCACACATAACACAAGAAAGATACTTTTGTCAATGACGGTGACATGGGCTTTACAACGTTGACCGACAGTCCCCAAGGATAAAAGTTAAACATCAAATTCGGGAAAACCCAATAATAATAGGCAGCCACGTGTTGCCCATAATCGGGCGAATGAGGCGGTAGATCAAAAGAATCTTCTCCGCTTTTGGCTAAACCGAGTTGAAGATTGGCGTAGCGATAGAGTTCCGTGGAGTAAGAACCATAATCCAATACGGCATTTAAATCGCCGTGAACAAAAGGGATATGAAAACCCTCCAAATAATTTTCAACGTACAACGCCCAATGCGCTTTGACGAGATAATCTCTTGACCGAGCCGCATCAAACTTAAAATGATGGAGAGGTAGCCATCCAAGCCTTTGTTGCATGTTGGCTAAAACTTCATCTAAAGACATTTTGGGACGAATACCGGCAAAGAGTAGTTTATCCCAAATCCCAAATGGAATCGTGGGTAAATTGTCTTTTTCGGTTGGAAAATTCTCTACATTTTCAAACTCCGGCATGTGGAAAAATTGCCCGTCTAACTTGAACCGCCGCCCGTGGTAACGACAGCGAATTTGATTCGCCGAACAGGCATGATCAATCAAAATATTTCCTCTGTGCGTACACACATTTGAAAGGCAATGAAGCGCCCCCTCGCGAGTACGGGAAAAAATAATAGGTTCATCCATAAAATGAGGCAAAATAGTATGTGGCACAAGGCTTTCAGCCAAACGCAAATCGTCGGTATCGCCGACAAAATGCCAAATGTGGGCAAATATTTTTTCTTTCGATTGTTGAAAAACGGCTTCATCGTTGTAAAACCAAGAGGGTAGAGTTGATGCGGCGGCTATATTTTCTGCAATATGGAGATCTTTCATTGATTTTTATCGGTTACGTTATGGATATTGGATTTACATTTATCAGCATAAATCTGTTGTTGGTTTGATAAGTGTAAAAAATTATTAAAAATTAAAATTTTACCAAATTAAACGCATATTTTTGAAATCCAATTCAATTTGACAAAAAATACCTTTTTTCAATTTAAAAAACCAATCCAAAATGATGAAAAAACAAATAATTATGGTAGCAGTTGTAACGCTATTCGCTGCTTGCAACACATCTAATAAGGACAATTCAAAAAAAGAAGAACCAAAAACTACTGAAACAACTGAAAAAAAAGAGGTCAATACACTTCCGACTTTGACGACCGAAGAACAGACCGCCGGATTTAAACTGCTTTTTAATGGAAAAAATACTGAGGGGTGGCATGCTTTTCATAAAGACAGCGTTAAAGGGTGGGAAATTGTGGATGGCGTTTTGTCAACAAAGGGTGGCAATGGCGATTTGGTATCCAACGATGAATATGAAAGTTTTGAGTTGTTATTTGATTGGAAACTACCGAAAGCCGGTAACAGTGGTGTCATGTATATGATGCAAGACCTCCCAAATGTCAAAGAAACATGGCACACAGGCGTTGAATATCAACTTATTGATGCTAAAAACTGGCCTGATACTCTGCATGAATCTCAAAAACCAGCTGCTGCGTACGACCTTTACGATCCTTTGTCTGCTCCTGCTAAAGATGCTGGAGAATGGAATACAGGTAAAATTATCTCCAACAAAGGGCATATTGAGCACTATTTGAATGGTCAAAAAACGGCGGATTATATCTGGAATTCTGAGGATTTCAAAAAGCGTGTCGCCAAAAGTAAATTTAAGGACAAGCCCTTTGCTAAAAAGCTGAAAGGTCATATTGTTCTTCAAGACCATGGTCAAGCGGTGGCTTTCAGAAATGTCAAAATCAAGCCTATGTAAAATCATATATTTACTGTACAGAAAGTTGTGTTAAAAGGAAAAATGTTTGCTTGTTACATAACTTTGTGTACTTAATTAGGATGAGTAACTGGTACTTTCGTAAAATTGGGTTGTTTAGGTGTCAGACCTTTTGAAGCGTCTGACACCTAAACAACCCAATTAACTGTCATACCGTTTCCAATACCTCCTTTTTCAAAAAAATGGTAGCTTTGGGTAAGGTAAAAAGGAGGTTGACAACTATACGAGGGTTAAAATGAAGGTCATTCTGACCTTCGTATAGTTGTTTGATTTACGCCTCAGCATCTCTTAACTCTCGACGCAAAATTTTACCCACATTCGTTTTTGGCAATTCATCCTTGAAGACCACAAATTTAGGTATTTTGTAAGGCGTTAGGTTGATTTTACAATGTTCTATTACTTCTTCTTCTGTAAGGGATTTGTCTTTTTTGACAATGAACACTTTGACCAACTCGCCTGATTTAGCATCTTTAACGCCCACTGCCGCGGATTCCAAAATTTTTGGGTGCATAGCTAAGACATCTTCAATTTCGTTAGGATAGACATTAAAACCCGATACCAAAATCATGTCTTTTTTGCGATCTACTATCTTAAAATAGCCATCTTCATCCATTAATCCAATATCGCCCGTGCTCATCCAACCGTCTTTCAGCACTTCTGCGGTAGCGTCGGGGCGGTTGAGGTAACCTTTCATCACTTGAGGCCCCTTAATTTGAATCTCACCGACATCGCCAATCCCTAAAACATTACCGGCTTCATCAATAATGCGCATTTCCGTTGACGGCAATGGCATCCCAATTGTGCCCAATTTACCTGTCCCGTCGGCTGGGTTTGTACTGGCACAAGGAGAGGTTTCTGTCATACCGTAACCTTCTACCAAAGGCGCATTGGTCACCTGTTTCCATTTTTCGGACACTACTTTATTAACCGCCATACCACCGCCTAAGGCAAAAACCATTCTGCTGTGGTCAAGAGCTGCAAAATCCGGATGGTTTAATAAAGCATTGAAAAGGGTATTGATACCGATAAAAACGGTCGGTCTATACGTTTTTAAATCTTTTATAACCGAGGGTAAATCGCGGGGGTTCGGAATTAAAACATTCCGCGCACCCATGCTGAAAAGTCCCATACAATTGACTGTAAAAGCAAAAATATGGTATAAAGGCAGCGGGCAAAATGCCACTTCTGAACCATCATCTTTCAATACAACATTGCAAGTTGTTCGCATTTGGAGCATATTAGCCACGAGATTGCGGTTAGTCAACATCGCTCCTTTAGATACACCGGTTGTGCCGCCGGTATATTGCAAGGCGATAACATCTTCCGGCTTAGAATCAAATGGTTTTGTAGAGAATTTGGCTCCCTCACTAATGGCGTGTTTAACTGAAACAGTGTTGGGAATGTTAAATTTAGGTACCATTTTTTTGACATGGCGCACCATAAAATTAATCAATGAACCTTTTATGCTTCCGACCATCTCGCCCATGCTCGCTACTATCACTATCTTGATGGGTACTTCACTCAAAATAGATTCTAAATGATAAGCAAAATTTTCAATGATGACAATTGCCTTTGCACCGCTATCATTGAATTGGTGTTTCATTTCGCGGGGCGTATAAAGTGGATTGGTATTCACTATCGTAATACCTGCGCGCAATGCACCGAATAGAACTATCGGATATTGTAAAATATTGGGCATCATAATCGCCAGTTTATCGCCTGGTTCTAAGCCTCGAGAGTGAAGGTAAGCGGCAAATTGCTTACTGTATCGATCCACTTCATCAAAAGTCATGTCTTTTCCGAAACAAGAGAAGGCAATTTTATAGCGATATTTTTTAAATGTTTCGTCCAAAATACCCAGCAAATTTTTATACGAATCGGGGTCAATATTGGCAGGCATATTAGCCGGATAATGTTTTAGCCAAGGTCTGAAATCTGAAGAAGCCATATCTAATAAATATTTATTATAATGAGATAACATCTGGTTAGCGAATTTTCACTAAATCTGAGTGCAATATCTAAATTTAATTTGAAAAGTAAAATCAAAATATTAATTTTTTATCAAAACAAGTCTTTTAGATGTCAAGGATTTGCAAGATAATATTTTGTTTATAAACAAAAACTTAAATTTTCCTTTTTAAAACAAACATTTCACCCCTTAAAAGGGTATTACATTTGTGGATAAATTTTATGTGTCATAGAACTTTCATTAAAATATGGTTGTTATAGGTTTTGTTTAGTTTATAAACTATCCCCTTTCGTTATGTAAATTTTATCTTTATATAAAGTTTAGTTACCATATTAGTAGCCGCCTACCTTTCGGATAGGTGGCTTTTTTTATTATAATAATGTTTCTAAACCCTGATAAAATACTTAATTTTGCCCCTATGAAATCAATGACTCTAACCAATCCAAACCAAACAGTGAATTTAGAAGACTATTTTTCTACATTCCGAGAAAATATCATCGGTCAATACCAATCTTTTGACAGCCCAAATGGTCATCAACGCATCGTTTATGCTGACTGGACGGCAAGCGGACGGCTCTACCGCCCGATTGAAGAACGCCTCATGAATGAATTTGCTCCATTTGTTGCCAATACGCATACGGAGACCAATGTTTGCGGCACTTCCATGACCCTCGCATACCACAAAGCGCGAGAAATCATCAAACAACATGTGAATGCGGCACCCACTGATTGTATCATCAGCTACGGCTCTGGTATGACCGGCGTAATCAATAAATTTCAGCGCATTTTAGGGCTTAAGATTCCTGAAAAACGCCGTAAAGATTTTATTATAAACGATTTAGACCGCCCCGTTGTGTTCGTAACGCACATGGAACACCATTCCAATCAAACATCTTGGATTGAAACAATTTGCGATGTGGAGGTCATTGCGCCTAATACTGAGGGGTTGATTGATTTGAATAGTTTGGAGATTTTACTCAAAAAATATGAAAACCGCCCGCTGAAAATAGCCGCTGTTACGGCTTGCTCCAACGTGACGGGGATTCAAACGCCCTACTATGACATAGCGACGATGATGCACAAAGCCGGTGGGTTGTGTTTCGTTGATTTTGCTTGTTCGGCACCCTATGTTAAGATTGATATGCACCCCCCTCAGTATCTTGACGGTTATTTAGATGCCATCTATTTCTCGCCGCATAAGTTTTTGGGTGGTCCCGGCACGACCGGTATTTTGATTTTTAACGCTAAATTGTACGATAATAAAGTGCCGGATAATCCGGGAGGGGGTACAGTGAAATGGACAAATCCGTGGAAAGAGCACGAATTTATTGACAATATTGAAGATCGTGAAGATGGTGGAACGCCGCCGTTTTTGCAAACTATCAAAACGGCACTGTGTGTGAGGCTCAAAGAAGAAATGGGGATTGATAAGATCCTTAAGCGCGAAGAAGAACTTTTGACGTTAATTTTCAATCGTTTAAGCACCATAAATGGCGTTCATGTATTAGCCCAACAACATGCTCATCGGTTGGGAGTGGTGTCTTTTTACATTGACAATTTGCATTTTAATTTAGGGGTAAAACTATTGAACGACCAATTTGGTATTCAAGTGCGAGGCGGCTGTTCTTGCGCGGGTACGTATGGACATTATCTTTTGGAAGTGGACAAAAGTGTATCCGATGTCCTCACCGACCAAATCAGCAAAGGTGATTTGACGAACAAACCAGGCTGGATTCGGATGAGTATTCACCCGACTATGACCAATGAAGAGGTAGCATATATCTGCCATAGCATCGAATCATTAGTAGAAAATCATCAGGAATGGGCAAAAAACTATGTGTATGACGTGCATACCAACGAGTTTGCCCACCTTCACTTTTCTGATAAAACAGATAAAATGGTGGATTCTTGGTTTACCCTTTAAAGCACCTTTATGGATAAATACATTCAATTAATCAGCGGAGCATATTCAGGTTACTGGCATTATATAACTTTTGAAATTTTAAATCCCAGTTGGCACAACTATTTTTATTGGTTGGTTGGCGCTTCTATTGGCATTTGGGTGCTGGAAATGCTGTTCCCGTGGCGTAAAAACCAACCAAAGATTCGTCAGGATTTTTGGATTGATGCTTTTTATCTGTTTTGGAATTTCTTTCTCGTTTCGCTTATTGCTTACAATGCCCTTTCTACTGTATTCGTGCAACTTTTTAATGACTTTTTAGGCTTGTTTGGTATTCATAATATCGTTGCTATTCAAGTAGGGAATTTGCCGAGTTGGTTACAATTGGTCATTATTTTTGTCTTGCGCGATTTTATGCAATGGAATATTCACCGACTCTTGCATCATGTGCCGTGGATGTGGGAGTTTCATAAAGTGCACCACAGCGTTGAAGAAATGGGTTTTGCCGCTTTGATGCGGTATCATTTTATGGAAAATATCATTTATCGGAGTTTGGAATATTTGCCATTGGCTATGATTGGTTTTGGCATTCAAGACTTTTTTATAGTCCATATTTTCACTTTGGTAACGGGGCAATTGGGTCATGCAAATCTCTATATTGCGCTGGGTCCCCTCAAATATCTATTCAATGGTCCCCAGATGCACCTGTGGCACCATGCCAAACGCTTTCCTGCTGCTCATCCAATGGGCTACAATTTTGGTATTACTCTCAGCGTTTGGGATTTCATTTTTAAAACCCATTACTGGCCTCACGATGATAAAGACTTACCCGTGGGTCTGCCTGAAAGTGATACTGCGTTTCCAAGGGATTTTGTGGGGCAAATAGTAGAACCGTTTAAGAAGGCTTTTAAGAAAAAACAGTGAAAAACCAAGAGCTTTGTGAGCCTCTATATTAATACTTAAATAATAATTTGGGTATTTTTAATTTAACACATCCCGAGTGCTCGGGATGTGTTAAATTAAAAGTTATTATTTGTTCAATACCCCCCCTCAGTATAAACCCGTCTTGAGCCAACCCGTGATACTCAACCTGGGTTGGGTAGTGATTAAAACTTCATGCTCTAATTCACT
>JANPGW010000211.1:0-9628 GCA_031424115.1 Saprospiraceae bacterium
CAATATTTTCGCCCGCCTTTTGTGGGCTGGGATCCTATTCAGCGACAAAACGTCACCGTTCCGGAACAAAGTATCCGCAATCTTTCCATTGAAATTTCTTTAGGATTCAAATTTTTGAGGAAGATTGAGTATGTGGATTAATAATCTGCATTAAATATTAAAGCCCTACGATAGTTTAAACTCTCTCGTGCGGCTTTCATATAAAAAGAAGTCATAAATAACGAAGCAGGAAAGATAATTATTCTCATTGGTATCGCAATCATATGCATTGGTGCCATTGTTTATTTTTGGGGCGACAAACTCCATTTTATCGGCAATTTGCCGGGCGATATTAAGATAGAAAAAGAGAATTTCAAATTCTACTTTCCCATTACAACCATGATAATCTTGAGCATTGTCATAAATCTGCTTATTCGCCTATTCAACTATCTTAAAGGTTAAAAATACACTCTACTTTTTTATGAGAATAAAGATTTCAAAAAACTTGAAACACCTAAATACAAAAAGTAAAGTTGTTGACGAACAAATATAAAAACATCTTTCAATTCCATTTTAGGTTCCTCATGTAAAAGCGCATTTCCTGTTGTAGTCATTACATCCCCGACTAAGAAGGCTTCACTATTCAAAAAAATCAAGGACTCTGAACTTTCGGCAGAAGCAGTTTTTGTCTTATCTGCATGCGGTTTACAAGCACCTGATTTCTTTTTAGATATAGTATCCGTTTCAGATGCCGTTGCTTTATCTACAGATACTTGGAGAGGAGCAGTTATTTCTACACTATCACTTGACATTGATTGCTGCGCAAATCCCGCAAAAGGTGATAACATAGCCGGAAACATCCAAGTCCACCGGTTCTGCGGTCGAGCTACTAAAGATTCCACTATGGGGCGATTCAATTGAACATTGGAAAAACGGCCACAAGTTGAGCCTTTGAATTGTTGAAAATAGCGAATGATTTCACCATCCGACATTTTTGAAAAATCAATAACCGTTTTTTGGCAACTGAGACAATGTTTACCTTTTTGCGTGGGGGTCATGTCATCCCAGTTTTCATGACAAGGTTTAGGAACAGATACACTAAAGGGTTTTGCCGCCATTCTTTTTGGTTTATATTGTTGTTTAAAGCATAAATTTAAATTAAATATTTACAAAAACAATGCTTTTTTTAATAAAGCCGGCACTTTTCTCATAAATATTTGAATAAAATTTGTCTAAAAGATGTAAAAAGACTATCTTTGCAGCCGTTTTTAAAGAAACGTTCTTAAAATTTTATTTTTTAACATTTTTATTAATTAAATTCACTTCGAATCATGCGTCATTACGAAGTTACCTTCATCGTAGATCCCACTCTGTCGAGCGATGAAGTAAAAGCGACAGCTCAGAAATATGCCGATATGCTAACGGCAGAGGGCTACACCATCATTCATACAGACGAAATGGGCTTGCTCCAACTCGCTTATGAAATTAAAAAACGCCACAGCGGCCTGTATTTCAGCGTAGAATTTGCCGGCGAAAACGGTAACGTCATTGACAAAATGGAATTGGCTATGCGCCGTGACGACAAAATCCTCCGCTTCCTTACTGTAGCACTTGACAAATTCGCTGTAAAATACAACGAAGATAAGCGCGCAGGTAAAATCGGTAAGAAAAACCGTGAAGCCATCCTTGCTAAAAAACGCAAAGATGATGACTTGGAAGAGGTTGAAGAACTCCTCATCGCTGAGTAATTATTACTCAACATTTTAAAATTAATTTAAAAATTCCTTTTAAAAAAATATCAAAATGGCTACCAGCAAAGACGATATTAAGTTTTTGAGTAATCCGAACATCGGAAACCAGCGCAAAAAATATTGCCGTTTCAAAAAGTTCGGAATCAAACACGTTGATTATAAAGATCCTGATTTCTTACTTCAATTCATTAATGAGCAAGGTAAATTGCTACCTCGCCGTATTACCGGCAACTCATTAAAGTATCAGCGTAAGGTGTCAAGTGCCGTGAAACGTGCGCGTCACTTAGGTATGTTGCCTTATTTGGCTGACCTTATGAAATAAGAATGGGTAATAAGTCTAAAAGTTTGACAATTTTATACTGTCAATGTTGACTTAAATCATTACTCTCTATTTCTCTGTTTTAAAATTTTATTTAAAATTTTCAATTGAAATCATTGTCATGGATATTATATTATTGCAAGATGTAGATAAAGTTGGGGAAAAGCACGACATCGTGAAGGTAAAAGACGGCTATGGTCGTAACTTTCTTATCCCTAAAGGCATGGCTATTGTCGCTAATGACAGCAACCGCCGTAAGTATGCTTCTATCGTTCGCGCTTTGGATAAAAGAGAATCAGCTCGTTTGGGCGAATATAAAACGCTTGCTGCTCAAATTGAGGGCAAAACAGTTAAAATCTCGGCTAAAGCCGGTTCTTCAGGCAAGTTGTTCGGTTCAGTAGATGCGGGTCAGATTGCAGCTGCTATCAAAGAGCAATTGGGTGTAGAAGTTGAACGCAAGAAAGTGGTTTGTGAGCCTTTGAAAGAATTGGGTACGCATATCGCTGCAGTTAATCTTCATAAAGAAGTATCTGCTCAACTCACCGTTGAAGTGGTTGCGAAAGAAGAAGCTGTTGCCGCTTAATTGATTTTTATCAGCCGACTAAGAAAAAAGCCCTTTTGAACGCCTTGTTCAAGAGGGCTTCTTCGTTGGTGGAGAGTAAAATTTTTATTTATCACCGTTTTGAAGACATTTTTTTGAAACCTATATTCAATAAAAACAAAACTGATAATATTATCACTATTCCTATAATGGCAAATTTTAACAGTGCAAACCAGTAAGCAGACTGTATAAAGGCATCAGAAACATTGCCATATAGGGTTTGAAGCATCGCCCCATTTTCTACCACATCAAAAAGAGCCGCAATCACCATCCCCCGCGCCATGACCTTCCCGACTTTTTTGATAAAAGAGGAATCGTGCTTTTCGGTCAATGCCAAACTGGCAAAATAACCAAAAGAAGCATAAGCCAGGATGAAAAAAAAGTCAATAATCGTATTTATCCGCGCTACACCTACCCCCTCAGTATCCCAAGCGTTGATGATTTGTTGCGCCCGTTGGGGCGTCTTTGACAATTCAAAAGCCACGATATGGTAGCCTTTTTCTTTAAGGGATTTTCCTTGATATTGCATCACAAATATCATGAAACAAGTGGCAAGGGCGCTTACCCAAACTTGATTTTTTCTGCTCATTTTGCATGAAAATTAGTTGATTTTTGCTGATTAAGTTGTATTTTGAGGGTATATTTACCTCTTTCTCTGCTCAAATATAATATTCGGAAGCGGGCTTCAATAATTATCTCATCATAAATTCAATTAAAATGAAAAAACTAATTGTATTTTCTATATTTTTTCAATTGTCTCTTGCTTTAAATGCCCAAACTGCGGTAGATTCGGTTAAAACGACCATCAATCAATTTTTTGAAGGAATGAAAAAAGGAGATTCTACTCTCATCAGAAGTACTCTGAGTGAGGGGGTGATTTTTCAAACTATTGCCCGCAAATTAGAAGGCGGTTTGACCGTCAGAACTGAAAATGTCAATGATTTTTTAAAATTTATTGCTGACCCAAAAAAAGACATACCTGACGAACGCATCACTTTTGAAACAATAAAGATTGATGGAGCTTTGGCTTCGGTTTGGACGCCCTATAAATTTTACATGGGCGAACAGTTCAGCCATTGTGGAGCCAACTCTTTTCAATTAGTCAAAACAGATGGTATTTGGAAAATTCAATATATTATTGATACGCGTCGCCGCCAAGATTGTAATTAGGAGTTGTTAGGTATATGAAATACCGATAACAGATGCCAAAATCTTAGTTAGGGTATGGTTTTTGAATAAAAATCTCTACATTTACAACCAAATTAGATAAATAGCGATTCTTTATCTATATATTTTGAAGATCGTTAATCTCTAAAAAAACAGTAGAATTTACAAAAGCAAAAAACAAGCAGGCAGACTAGAGAAAATATGTCCACGTCTTTATTTAAAATAAGAGAAAAAAATAAATACGGCTTTATAGATGTTGATGGTGAAATCATCATCGAGCCACAATACCTGCAAGTGGAAGATTTTCACAATGACTTCGCACGCGTCAAAGTGTTCGATAAAATTGTGTTGATGGATATTTTAGGTCGGCTTCTTTTAAAAACCCAATTTAACTATATCGGGCAAATGGAAGAAGGATTGGCTCGTGTTCAATTGGTCAATCTGTGGGGTTTTATAGATGGTCGTTGTAATCTGATAATTGACGTTCAGTTTGAAGAAGTAGGCGATTTTAGTGGCGGCATGGCTTCGGCTCGTTATGGAGGCAGATTTGGTTATATCAACCGCTCGGGCGAATTTGTCATAAAACCCCAATTTGAAGCGGCGGAAAAATTCAACAATGGATTGGCTGCTGTTCAATCGGAAGGCAAATGGGGCTATATCAATAACAAAGGAAAGTGGATTATTGAACCAACTTTTGACTATGCAGACGTATTTCAGGGGGATGTGGCGGTAGTGATGGACAAAAATAGTAAATGGGGCTTGGTGCATAAATCCGGACAGGTTGTGATACCCCCTCAGTATGATTACGTAGAAGGCAAGTCGGAAGGCAAGTTTTCTGAAGGTTTAGCAACAGTTATTATTGATGAAAAATTTGGCTTTATTGACCCTACCGGAGAAGTGATTATTAAGCCTGTCTTCGACTTTGTGGGCAATTTTTACAATGGGTTGGCGGTGTTTGAGTATAAAAGCAAGTATGGTTTTATGACAAATACTGCCCAATTGCACATCGAACCACAGTTTGAAGAGGCGCAACGGTTCAGCGAAAACCTTGCGGCTGTTCGAACTAAAAGTCAATGGCTTTATCTGGATGGAGAGGGAGATATCGTGATTCCACCCCGTTACTTAGACGCGGTTGCTCCTTTTAAAAACGGATTAGCTTGGGTGGAAAAAAACGGCATGTGGGCTTATATAAATCCTGAAGGACAACTGGTATGGCTGGAAGAAGATATTGTTTAGAAGTCCTCATTTTCACTCAAACAATACCCCCTCAGCATAGGCAATAGTTGCCATACTGAGGGGGTATTGTTTGAGTGAAAATGAGAGATTTGTCTTTCAACAAAACAACTTTTAAACCGGTTCTTGAGATTTTATTAAAAGTTGGAAACCATTCCCATGAATATTTATAATTTCGATATTAGAGTCTTCTGCCAGATATTTCCTGAGTTTGGTCACAAACACATCCATCGAACGCGCAGTAAAATAATTGTCTTCCTGCCAAATTTTAGTTAAAGCCTCTGAACGAGGCAACACATCATTGACACGTTGACAAAACATTTTGAGCAATTGCGCTTCTTTAGGACTGAGTTTATATTCCTCTTTACCACCCTCCATTTTTAAAATTCTTACCGGATAATTAAAAGTGTACTTACCAATAACATATTCTTTAACATCGTCTTTTGGGTCAACTTTGGGTTGGCTGCGTTTCAAAACCGCTTGAATCCGATAAAGCAATTCTTCAGAATTGAAAGGTTTAGGGATATAATCATCTGCCCCGATTTTGAAACCGTTGATAACATCGTCTTTCATGGTCTTGGCAGTCAGGAAAATGATTGGCACTTCCTTATCTTTTTCCCGAATGTCTTTAGCGAGTGAAAATCCATCTTTTTTCGGCATCATCACGTCAAGGATGCACAACGAAAAATCAGAACCTCTCCTAAAAGCTTCCCAACCGGCAGCTCCATCGGTGGCGAGTGTCACATCGTAATCATTCATTTCGAGATATGAGCGCAAAACATCTCCGAAATTAGGGTCGTCTTCTACAAGTAGAATTTTTGTAGCAATTGATGCCATATTCTTTTCTTTATTTTAAGTGATGATATTTCAAGCTGTTGTCCAAGTGTTAACGAAATATTATTAAAATTCGTTTACGTCTTTGAATAATATTTCATAAAATTTTTAAAAAACTGCTTTTAGCGTCATATAATGGCTTCTTACGACTGCTTGAAAATATCTTATTAGTACCATTTTACTCAAAAATCAATATCATACTCTCAAATATTGATACACCTTGTTTTGTTTATGATGTTCAATTGTATCTTACCACCAAACTCTGAGCTTACATCGTTAAAAATTAAAGCATTTCTATTCAAAAAAAAGCAGCCGAATACTGAGGGGGGGTATTCGGCTGCTTTTTTATTAAATTTATCTATCAATCAGTCTTTATCGGCTCGTATTTTTTAAATATAGAATATTTGACAGCTTCTACTTTGTCTTGATATTTTTTCCAGTCCGTTTCAAAAAACTGATTGACTTTACTCAATACCTGATTCAAATGCTCTTTGGCTTGGTTAAGTGCAATAACAGCATTTTCTTGCGGCTTACCCGGGCTTGAACCGACCAATTGCATGGCTTTAAAAATACTGTTGGTCAGGGCATCAGATGTACGAACTATGCCTTTTGCATCACGAGGAGCCATAAACGTTTTTTGAATAGTCAAGATGCTGTCTTTTAATGATTTACCCCATTTTGTCATCTCTTTTTTAACAGAATCGGGTGCAGTAGGCGCTAATTGAGCATCCACTAAACCTACTGTTTTATCCGCTTCTTTTAGGCGGTTGAAGGCTTGCGTGGCTTTATCGGTCATTTTTCTAATGTCTTTCATGACCGCATCTTTTTCAACCAAGTCGGTGACTGTGATCGCAGAGCGGGGGTCAAGTTTTACATTAATATATGTTGAATCTTTTTCCCCATTAAATGAAATGACAAATTTGTAACGTCCGGGCGAAACCTGCCCACCCGTTCCCGGAGGGTCATTATCATCGCCAGATGCTCCACCGCCGCCACCTCTAAATCCTTCACCACCGCCTTCACCCCACGATGGGAAGCGACCGCCGTTGCGATTGAGGGGCCACATTATGCGGCTGATATTTGAATCCAACTTTACTGAATAATTGCGCACTGTATCGCCTTTTTCGTCAAAAATGACAATTTTAGCCTTTTCATCGGCGGGTTTGACGTCTTTTTTATCCGTTTTATCAGTTGGTTTTTCTTCCTTTTTTTCCGCAGCTTTAGGCTTGTTCCATACGGTTAGCATAGCTAATGGAGATTTATTGGAACCTTCATAAATGGCATCTGCTTTGAAACGCTCGCCTTGGAAACTGCGAAAATTAGCCAAATAGGCATCGGCAGGCTCGAACAATCTCAGTTTTTTATTTAAAACGTCACCTTTAGTTTTAGCCATTTCGCGCAATGGGCGAATATCGTCGAGCACCCAAAACGCCCGACCGAATGTACCTATGACTAAGTCACCATCGCGCGGGTGAATTTTCAAATCCATAGTCGGTACTGAGGGGTAGTCGTTCATCCATTTATTCCAGTTTTTACCGCCATCTATAGTGAAATACAAGCCAAAATCAGTCCCCAAAAACCATAAATTAGACTCCACAGGGTCTTGAACGATGCACAGCGTATAGGCACTTACTTGGCTATCGTTCACAATGCCTTCCCAAGTTTTGCCGTAATCCGTTGTGTGATAAGCATAGGGCTTAAAATCGTTTTGACGGTAATTATTAACAATCACAAAGGCTTCTCCCGCATTTTTGGCAGAGACTTCTATCTGCGGAATCCAAGCCGCTTTTGGGCAGCCGGGTAATTTTGAAACGAGATTGTTCCACGTTTTACCACCATCAGTTGTCAATTGGAGATTGCCATCATCCGTTCCTACCCAAATAACGTTTTTATCAACTGGGCTTGGTGCAATGGCGAGAATTGTACAATGGTTTTCAGCGTTGGTAACGTCAGGTGTCAAGCCACCGGTGCGTTTGGAACCATTGATTTTAAAAGTGTCGTTGCTTGTTAAATCCGGCGAAATAAACTTCCATGTTTTACCACAATCCGAAGAATACGATAAAAATTGCGAGGCAAAATATACGCCGCAATCATTAAAAGGATCTTGCGCCATGGCGGAGTTCCAATTGTAGCGCAACTCAATTTTACTATCAGGATGTTGGGGTTGAATAGATTGTGTCTCTCCCGTAATTTTATCAATAAAACCCACATTACCTCCTTGCGACATGGCATAAATATAGCGATTATCCCCTTTTTTGGGCATTACATCGAAGCCATCGCCAAAGTACAACTCCTGCCAATCCGCGTTGCGAATACCACCTGAACGCCACACCGCCGATGGTCCCACCCATGAGCCATTGTCTTGCAAACCACCATAAATATTGTAAGGAATATCATTATCCACGTTGACATGATAAAACTGGCCCAATGGCAAATTGGTAGCAAACTGCCAATTTTGCCCATAATCATGGGTAAAAGCCAAGCCGCCATCGTTGCCATCTATCATATACTGAGGGGTCTCAGGGTGAATCCACCAAGCGTGGTGATCGGGATGAACGCGGTTATAATCCAGTAATTCTGTCCATGTTTTACCACCGTCATCGCTTTTGTGCACGCGGCTGAAGATGTTATACAAACGGCTTTCGTTTTTAGGGTCACAAACAATTTCAGCGTAGTAAAAGGGACGGTCGCCGTTCTCACCGACTTTACGCCATTTGGCACCACCATCATCTGAGCGATAAATCGCATTGTCTTTGGCTTCGACAAGCGCGTACACGACATTGGGTTTGCTGCGACAAATAGCCAAACCGCAACGACCTAATTCGCCTTTTGGCAGACCATCTTTGTCGGACAATTTAGTCCAGTTTTCACCACCATCGTAAGTCATATAAATACCTGAGCCTTTACCACCTGACGAAAAAGTCCACGGTTTACGACCGTATTCCCACATGGCAGCAATCAACTTATTGGGATTTGAAGGGTCAACTATTAAATCCGCACATCCGGTTTCATTATTCACATACAGCGATTTTTTCCATGTTTTACCGCCATCGGTGGTTTTGAAAACGCCCCTTTCATCATTGGGTCCGAAAGCCGAACCGATGCCTGCTGCATAAACTATATCAGAGTTATTAGGATTGATGATGATGCGGTGAATGGCTTTTGAGGTTTTTAAACCCATATTTTTCCACGTTTTACCGCCATCATTGGATTTATAAATGCCATCCCCAAAATTTTGCGAGTTGCGAGGATTGCCTTCGCCAGTGCCTACCCAAATTTCCGCCGTATTATTTTGATTGACTGCGACAGCACCAATACTCTGCGTGCTTTCTTTATCAAAAAGTGGTACCCACATAATACCGCCCGATTGGGATTTCCAAAGACCTCCGGATGCTGAACCGGCATAGATGATATCGTTTTTCAAATCTACGTCAATAGCCGTTACCCGACCGCTCATGGCAGCAGGACCAATGCTACGCGGTTTCATCGCTTTCCATAGTTCAAGGTCAATTTTTTGACTAAAAAGGGCACCGATACTGAGGGGTATCGCCAAAAGGAGTAGTAATACTTTTTTCATTTCTTAGATTAAGTTTGATATAATATTAGTAATTATGCGAAAAAAAGTTGTATAATCATGCGCCCGATCAAAAAGCGGGCGTAAAAAAATGGAATATTCGGTTATATCAAAAAATTCGACCCAGTTTTTAGCTCTAACAAGTCTTCATGTAAAAGAATTTGAAACCT
>JANPGW010000212.1:0-2420 GCA_031424115.1 Saprospiraceae bacterium
AAATTATTTTATAAAAAGGACATAAAGTATTGATAATGAATATCTTAGCTGTATTAATTTTACAATTAAAGCAGTTTTTAAAATTCTTAAACAATACAAAATGCGCATTGCGTATTTTGTATTGTTTTATTGAGCACAATACAAAATAAGTAGCTCTTATTCTATCGAACTCGCTGGCATCCTGTCTCTCACAAAACTATTATTGAAAAACGAGGTTGCTCGCGCAGCAGTCTCTGACTGAGTGTGTGTGACCCTCAGTATTTTAAGCATAAAATCAAATTCTTATTTAAACTTCATGTATTTTTGTTTTTTATAAAACCACTTTATTAACCATTCAATAAAAATGAAGATGAAAACAAGAGTCAAAACAGGTGCGCTTGTGATATTCATGATGATTCAATTGGTTGGATTTTCACAAAACGCCAAAAAAGCCCCTGCCATAGATTATGGCAACAATCCCAAAGCAGGTAAATATGTCCCTATTCGAGGCATAAAGATGTATTATGAGATATATGGCGCGGGTAAGCCTTTGCTTTTAATACACGGCAATGGTCAATCTATCAGAGCATATAGATATCAGATTCCCTATTTTTCAAAAAATTATAAAGTGATTGCGGTAGATAGCCGAGCGCAAGGTAAGTCAGTAGATAGCAGTAGTACACTCAATTATGAAATGATGGCTGATGATTTTGACGCGCTGCTCACGCATTTAAAAATAGACTCTGCTTATGTTATTGGTTGGAGCGACGGTGGAATAAACGGATTATTGTTGGCTATTCGCCACCCCGAAAAGGTCAAAAAATTGGCTATTACAGGGGCTAATCTTGTGCCGGATGCTTCTGCCATTGCGCCCGATGGCATTATAATGATAACAGAGGAAACGGCTAAATTACGGGCAGCCAAGCAGGACGCTGCGACTAAAAATACCATCAAACTCCTGCATATGATGGAAATTGAACCCCATATACCCTTGACAGATTTACAAAAAATCAAATGCCCCGTCTTGGTTATGGGTGGTGATAACGATGTGATAAAACCATCTCATACCTTGCAGATATTTGAAAATATTCCACAGGCTTATCTGTGGATATTCCCAGAATCAGGGCATGGGACACCACATAGATATAAAAAAGAATTCAATGAAAAAGTGCAGCATTTTTTCACCCATCCGTATAAAAAGCCGAGTTGGATAGATTGGGAGGAATAAATAAAACCACCCCCTCAGTATAGAGCCTTCTGAATGCCTTTATACTTAGGGGGTGATTCTTTTTTAATTGTCACTTTGTTTTTGAACCATTGAAGTCGAAGACTTATATGATACCATATAAAGGATCAGAGATTCATTGACGAGCAACCCTGTTCAGCTTGTGCACAACTAATCATATCCGCCACCTGCGGTAATTTTAAACAATGTATGAATGTTAATCTGAGTTTTCAACATCCACCCTTGCTGGGTATGGCATAGATCACGTTGCCTGAAACAAATAAATTGAAGCCCCTATCTTCTATAGCAGGAAGTAATAATTTCCATGTTTTTCCCTCGTCTGATGATCTGAAAATGCAGTCAGGATGAGTACAAACGAAGTTTTCACCAACCTGGATTATTGAAGTCATGAAGCGTTGCACATAAGGGCGATCATTCCAGGTCCGCCCTATTGAATCAATAAGAACTTTGTCGCCGGCATCAATGGGCTGCCAGGTTTTACCGCCGTCATAGGATGCACTTAGCCTACTGGTTTTCACGGTATTCACCTCTGAATTGGAAGTGATAGCAGCGAATCCGCCTTTGATCTGTTTTACATCGAAAACCACACTGTCCTCACTGATCGCCAGCGCCCAGTTTTCGCCATTATCGGTCGATCTTATTATCCTTCTCATGCTGGTCGCCAGCAGTACGCCATCCGACTCTGCCAAATGCCCTACCAGGCCTCCGGCATAGACAAGTTTCCAGGTTTTTCCACTGTTATCAGTTTTAAAAATGCCTCTGTCTGTGCCGATGAAAATTGCACCTCCGGCAGTTTCAAAAACGGTGCGTATCCGTGGTTCCTGAAAATTTTCGAATATCGGCGACCATACACTCGTTCCTTTTGTTGTTTTCAAATTTACACCCCAGTAATTGTTGGCAGATATCCCAGACTTAGCGAGGGTAATGCCGCTATCCTTGTCGGGGTAAATTTCTTTCGTCCAAAAAGGCGTTGTGGCATCTGGTGTACTGTGATATAGTCTGTTTTCAACCCTTAAAAACAGCCCTTTATCATTTGCAAAAAAACTATTTCCCCGGATACTATCTTTCCGCAAATTGTCCGGCAGCCCTTCGCTGATGTCCTGCCATGTTTGTCCGCCATCTGTAGATTTAAAAACGATGTTTGTTTGCTCCCTCGCTTCCTTTTCTTTTAGTACAAAAGAATTTATCAGAAATA
>JANPGW010000213.1:0-4487 GCA_031424115.1 Saprospiraceae bacterium
GAATTGGAAAGCCTATAATGATGTCAAAAAAACACATCCCAATATCACTTTTGCGGAAGAAAAAACGACACCCTCTCCGAAGGAGTCCTCTGGGACAGTATCGGAGGCTAAGAACATCATTTATAACACTATTGACAACCGGAAATTACTACTCGATGCTTTTGTGCCAATGGAACATCCCGATAAAAGCGGGGCTGAAAAATCCAATAATCTGCGCCCTGCTGTTCTCATCATTCACGGTGGTGGCTGGCGTACAGGCAATCGTGTTCAGCATCATGCACTGGCACAACGCTTGGCAAGCATGGGTTACGTTTGCTTCACGCCCGAATACCGCCTGTCAACCGAAGCCCTTTTTCCGGCAGCGGTTCACGATTTAAAAGCGGCTATCCGGTGGGTACGAGCCAATGCGGTACAATATCGAATTGATACAAATAAAATAGCGACACTGGGTTTTTCTGCCGGTGGTCAACTCTCAGCTTTATTGGGGACAACGGGTGATAATCCTAAGTTGGAAGGTATAAATGGTAATTTAGGTCATTCTACAAGAGTCAACGCCATTATTGATATGGACGGCATTTTAGCATTCATTCACCCCGAATCGGGCGAAGGCGATGACAGTAAAAATACGTCCGCAGCCACTTATTGGTTTGGTTATTCCAAAACGGAAAATCCTGCTTTGTGGCGAGAAGGTTCTGCGCTGACCTATGTGAATGATAAAACACCACCGACTTTATTCATCAACAGCAGCGTCGCCCGTATGCACGCCGGGAGAGAAGATTATATTGCTGTTTTGAATAAGCATAACATCTATTCAGAGGTACATACTTTTGAAGATGCGCCGCATTCTTTTCCTCAATTTAATCCGTGGTTTGAGCCGATGGTAGGGTTTATTGATGGTTTTTTAAGGAAGGTTTTTACTTTTTAACCGGAAGCTCTACTTTTTTATAAATACCATCAATCGAAATTGAAATGCCGATGGATTGTAGTTGAATAGAAGAAGGAGATTCAGTATAATTCGTGAAACGCCAGAGGTCTTTTTCAACTTGAAAACGGGTTTCAACGGCAGATTTACGAGAGTCAATTAAAACATATTCTTTGAAACTTGGGAGCATTTTATAAAGGCTGAATTTATCGGTTTGGTCGTATTTAGCTGTGCTTTTTGATAAAATTTCAATGACCACAAGTGGATTTACAATCATGGATTCCATACCTTTATAAAATTCAGGTTTTTCGCAAATAACGATAGCATCAGGATAAAGAGCAGCGTTTTCAGCTTCGATATAGACTTTTTGCCTACTGCCCACTATTTGATAAAAAGTATTTTGAAGTTGACTGCCTATCAAACATTGAACATTGGCAATTATTAAATTTCGATAGAATGGAGAAGGTACTAATTTGATGATTTCTCCATTATAATACTCTTTTTTATCCATTGAAAATTCTTCCTTGTGAAGGTATTTCTCCAAAGAATAAAGGCGAGATTCTTTTTCAAATTTCAATATTTTTTGCATTTAAGTCATTTTAAACAAAGTTAAACGACTTTTTAACTAACAACAATACCCCCTCAGTTCGTATTTAATGAAAAAACTATTTTTTATAGCAGTAATATTAAGTATTTGGGCTTTTCGTTTTACGGATGATAAACCAACAATTTTCCTCTGTGGTGACTCAACGATGGCGAATAAAATGCCGATTGATGCACCCGAAACGGGTTGGGGAATGGTCTTTCCGGAGTATTTTACGGATGCTATCCGTATCGAAAACCATGCGGTGAATGGTCGCTCAACGAAGAGTTTTCGCACGTTGGGGCATTGGAAAGCGGTGATTGATAAAGTCAAAACGGGTGATTATGTGATTTTGCAATTCGGGCATAATGACCAACGGGAATCGGATACAGTGCGTTTTGCGCCCCCCCCTCAGTATCGGGAAAATTTAAAAAAATACATTGAAGAAATCAGAGCAAAAGGTGCGAATCCCATATTGATGACGCCTGTGATGCGTCGCAAATTTGACGAAAATGGTACGTTCGTTGACCAACATGGGGAATATCCACAAGCAGTGAAAGATTTGGCAAAATCGCTGATTGTTCCGTTGGTCGATATGCACGCTAAAAGTCAAAAAATCATTGAAGCGCACGGCGTTGAAGGCTCTAAAAAAATGTTTATGAATTTGCTTCCGGGCATATATGCAAAGCATCCAAAAGGCTTGGACGATAATACGCATTTTACGAGATATGGCGCTGAACTCATGGCGAGTGCAGCGTGCGAAGGGCTTTTTGACATCGGACATCCATTGCGTAGTTTTATTAAAAAATCAGTTTTTGATGAAAAATATGCGCATGAATTGCCTAAAATTTACCAACCTGTTTTCAGAAAAGATACTTTTAATATTACCCGTTATGGCGCAAAAGGCGATGGGGTAACATTGGATACAAAAGCCATTAATCAAGCTATTGACATGGCGAATCAAGCGGGTGGGGGAGTTGTTTTGGTGCCTCGTGGTTTGTGGTTGACGGGCCCCATTGTTTTAAAAAGTAATGTTAATTTGCACGTTGAACAAGGCGGATTGGTGCAATTTACAACGGATTATAGCCAATATGCCATCGTAAAAACGAATTGGGAAGGCAATGATGCTTATCGGGTGCAACCACCGGTTTGGGCAGTTGATTGTGAAAATGTGGCGATTACGGGCAAAGGCATATTGGACGGTGCGGGTGATGCATGGCGACCATTAAAAAAAGATAAAGTTACTGAGGGGGAGTGGAAAAAAGTCCTCGCTTCGGGCGGCGTTTTAACCGAAGATAAAAAAACGTGGTACCCAACGGATAGAGCATTGAAAGGCTCAACAATGAAACGTCCTGGCGTGATTGCTGAAGGTTTTGATTCAGCAAAAGCGGCTGAAATCAAAGAGTTTTTAAGAGCCAATTTAATTGTATTGACCCGTTGTAAAAATGTGCTTTTAGAGGGTGTTGTTTTTCAAAATTCACCCGCTTGGACGGTGCATCCGTTGCTTTGTGAGCATTTGACAGTTAGGGGTATTTCATCAAAAGCGCCGTCTTATGCGCAGAATTCGGATGCGATTGACGTGGAAAGTTGTAAAAATTTTATGATTGAAAATTGCACTTTTGACGTGGGTGATGATGCTATTACTATAAAATCGGGTCGAGATGCCGAAGGGCGCAAACGCAATGTACCGAGTGAAAATGCCATTATCCGCAATAATATTGTGTATCGGGCGCACGGTGGTTTTGTGATAGGTTCTGAAATGTCCGGGGGCGCTCGCAATTTATATGTGTCAAATTGCACTTTTATGGGTACTGATATTGGATTGCGTTACAAAACGACTCGTGGTCGTGGCGGTATTGTTGAAAACATCTATTGTGCTGATATTGCCATGACAAATATTCCGGGTGAAGCGATTCTTTTTGATATGTATTATAATGGTCGTGACTTTTCGGAAAGTGAGTCTAATCCAAAGATTGAAGCGAAACCGGTTTCGGAGGAGACCCCTCAGTTCCGCTCGTTTTTTATCAGAAATATTACGTGTAAAGGCGCTGAAAATGGCATTGTGATTCGTGGTTTGCCCGAAATGAATGTGAAAAATGTGGTGATTGAAAACTGTAATATCGAAGCTAAAAAAGGATTTTACTGCATTGAAGGCGATGGTATTTCATTAAAAAATGTCAAACTTTTGACCACTCAAGATGAAACGTTGGTGACTATTTCCAATAGTAAAAATATCACTTTGGATAATGTGAAATTCTCTGAAAAGGTAAAAACGGTTTTGAATATTAACGGTGAGCGCAGTGAAAAAATCCGTTTGATGAACACTAAAACGGATAATGTTAAAGAGGCTGTTAAGTTTGGGGAGGGCGTTTCAAAGAAGGTTTTGATTAAAAAATAAGAAGCAACCCGTGTCACCGCTTCAAGCGGTGGCACGGATAAATTGATTATTCTATCCATGTCACCGTTTCAAGCGGTGGCACGGATAAATGCGATTATTCTATCCATGCCACCGCTTTAGAGCGGTGACATGGGTACGTAACAACCAGTTTTACAAGTTTTAAAAAAATATCAATGAAAGCATTTTTTTCGATTCTTAGTCTGGCGTTTGTTTTAAATATACAAGCCCAAAAACCAACAAAATGGTCGGAGCGCATGGCAGCAACTTTGATGTTGCAGCATGATAATGGATTGGTGTACGATAAAACAAAACCTGAAAAATGGAATTATGAAATGGGTGTTTTGACATCGGCTATTGAGCAAGTTTGGCGACAAACGGGTGATGGAAATAAGTATTTTACCTATATCCAAAAACTGATTGACAATTTTGTACAAGAGGATGGTACGATTAGAACGTATGAAATGGAGGATTACAACCTCGATATGATGCCTCCGGGCAGAGCTTGTATTTTAATATATCAGGTAACAGGAAAAGCTAAATATAAAAAAGCGGCGGACAATCTGCGCAAGCAATTATTGACACAA
>JANPGW010000214.1:0-13181 GCA_031424115.1 Saprospiraceae bacterium
TAGTCAGCCGATTACGCTTGAAAGTGCCTTGAAAATCGCTCTTGAAAATAATGCCACACTCAAGCCGCAACGCTTGAAAGTGACACAATCCGAGCAGTTTGAAAACACGGCTTTTGATATCCCTAAAACCAGTTTTAATACAGAATTAGGGCAAATCAACAGCCGAGCTTTTGATTCACGGTGGTCAATAGCACAATCTTTTTCATTGCCTAAAACCTATCGTCAGAGGGCGAATTTATTGAAAGCTGAAACGGAATTGCAACGCCGAACGGTGGCAATGAATGAGCATGATTTGAAAGCACAAGTTTATACCGTTTATTATGAATTACTTTATTTAACCGAGCAAAAAGCGTTGCTTTTGCGGAATGATTCCTTGTATGTGACCAATTTGAAAAATGCTGAAATCCGATTAAAAACGGGTGAATCTGGCATTTTAGAAAAAACAACAGCTGAAACGCAACGTTTGCAAATAGCACATCAAATACAATTGCTTGAATCAGATATTATTTTTTATCAAATTCAGTTAAAAAACCTCTTAAACACTCAAAATACTGAGGGGTCTAATCCCGAAACCTCGGGGGGGTATTTGCCTGATAAACAGGCCTTAAAACTGACTTTTTCATTAACTGGAAATGCTGAATTACTTAAAAATCATCCCGAATTGCACTTTTTAAAACAGCAAATTGAGCTGGTTAGGCAGCAAACTTTAGTTGAAAAAGACCAATTATTGCCTTCGTTTTCCATAAGTTATTCCCTGCAATCGGTTCGGGGTACGCAGACTTTTGGGGCAAAAGATTATACATACAATGCTGTTCCGCAGTTTTCAACCCTACAATTCGGGGCGCAAATTCCCTTGTTTAAAAAAGCAACGCAAAGCCGAATAACTGCGGCTCTAATCGGGGAGCAAGTGGCGCAAAGTACGCTGCAAGCGCGTGAAACGGCCGTGCAAAATCGCTACCGAGTATTGGCGCAACAGTTTCAAAAAGAGCAACAAAATGTGCTTTATTTTGAAAAAACAGCTTTACCTCAAGCGCAAAAACTGAGAGAGATTGCCAATATTAGTCGTAAAAATGGGGAAATTGGGTATGTCGAATGGTCATTTTCAGTAGCGCAAGCCTTGGCAATAGAGCAACAGTATTTGGATGCTATTCGGCAATATAACCAAGTAGTTATTGAAATAAAATCAATTTTTAATTTCTAATTTTTGTCGTTCTGAGCGCAGCGAGAGAATCTGTATCTGCGATCATAATTGATTGTTTTTGAGCAAATAGTTAAAAATTAAGATTCTTTCCTTACGCTCAGATGACAAAACTGAATCATTCATTATTAACGCATATAATATTCAATGAAAAATTTAAAATTCATCATCATAATAGCTTTATTTTCAATAAGTTGTAAAAATAACAAAGTTGAAAGCACCCCCTCAGTATCCGAAGGAAAAACGGGAGAAAACACCGTCAAATTCACCGATGCCCAATTGCAAAACGGTAAAATCCAAGTGGGAAAAGCAGAAATGCGCAGCCTAAAAGGGATTTTAAAGGTGAACGGCGTGATTGACGTTCCGCCGCAAAACCTTATTTCTGTCAGTTTTCCGATGGGTGGATATTTGAAAAAAACGGATTTATTACCCGGTATGCCAATCAAAAAGGGGCAAGTAATAGCGACTTTAGAAGATGCCGCTTATATCCAATTGCAACAGGATTATTTAACCGTTTCAGCCAAATTGGACTATTTGCAATTGGAATTAACGCGTCAGCAAGAGTTGAATACTCAAAAAATCAACGCCGAAAAAACGCTTCAACAAGTGCAATCAGAGTTCCGTTTGCAGCAGATTTCACAAAAAGGATTAGCGGAAAAATTGCGGTTGATTGGCATTAATCCCAATAATTTGACTGAAAACAATATAACGCGCACGGTGTCTGTCTATTCGCCGATTAACGGATATGTATCAAAAGTGAATGTCAATATTGGAAAATACTTGGCGCCGACAGACGTGATGTTTCAATTGGTGAACACTGATGATATTCACGCCAATCTAACCGTTTTTGAAAAGGATATTCCAAAATTAAAAATTGGTCAAAAATTAACAGTCACTGTTCCGAGCTTACCAAATAAAACGTATGCCGCCGAAATAATCCTTATCGGACGTGATTTGAATGAAAGCAGGGCGGTAGAAGTGCATTGTCATTTTAAAAACGAAGACCATAAACTCTCGCCTGGCATGTTCCTTTCCGCAGATATTGAAACGACTGAAACCAATGCTTTGGCCGTGCCAAATGATGCTGTTGTCCGATTTGAAAACAAGCATTTCATTTTTATTGAAAAAGAGAAGGGTATTTTTGAAATGACAGAGGTCGAACTGGGTGTTATAGATAAAACTCATAGTCAAATACACCCCCGAGATTTCGGGATAATACCCCTCAGTATCAACTCACTTTCCAACATTAATATAGTCACTGGAGGCGCTTATGCGATTTTATCAAAAATGAAAAATACGGCGGAATAATAAAAAAATAGACCATTTGTTGAACAGTGTTTAGGGGACTTCAACTTAAAAAATGGGAAAGACTAAATGCTGTCCAACAACTAAGTAATAAACAAAAAATAACTTGGTTGTTTTTCTTCAACAATAGGCACATAAAGCACATAGTTTTTTACAAAAAATTGATAATCAATATATTAAATATAATACTATGTTATCTATGTGCTTATGTGTTAAACCGAAAATGTCCAAGTTGTTTTTCAAGTATTACTAATATTCAATTTTATGGTGGATATTTTTCTTAGAGGCAACAATTTTAAAATAACGCTCGTGACTATAAGTATAAAAAATGCAGACCAATATCAGCAAGGATAATTTAACTTCACTCATCTACGGTTGCAGACAAAATGACCGCTATGCCCAAAATCAATTGTACAAGATATTGTATCGTTATGTGTTTGGTATCTGTGCTCGTTATGTAAAAGATGAAGAAGAAACTAAAGAAGTCGTTCAGGATGTTTTTTATAAAACTTTTACCAAAATTGATAAATTTGGCGGTGAATTATCGTTTTATTCTTGGATAAAAAAAATTGCCATCAATACTTGTATTGACCGCTATCGGTCAAAAATAAACGATATTCCAACAACCGATTTAGAAGAAGCGTTTTATTCAGAACAAACTGCATCAGCACTGATGACTGTTGATGCGGAGTATCTGCTACATTTTATTCAACAATTGTCGCCTGCTTATAAGGCGGTATTCAACATGTATGCAATTGATGGTTATAAATATACAGAAATCGCTGAAATATTGGGCATTTCGGAAGGTTCGGTCAAGTCAAATATTTCAAAAGCAAGAATGAAAGTGCAAAAAATGATTGAAAACAATCAAAAAATTAGCGGATGAACGAAGGAGATTTCGACAAATTATTTAATGACAAGTTTAAAGATTTTGAAGGAAGTGATTTTAGCACAATCGAATGGGGCGGTTTAGAAAATCGGCTCAACAAGCGGGATAATTGGCGAAAAATTCTTTTGTGGTTGCTTCCTTTATTGCTGCTTTCTGCATTAGCCGGAGGGTGGTTCTATACGTGGTATCAGCTTCAGCAGATGCGTATGAATGTACCCAATAGCTCTTATATTGATAATACAAGAAGTCATAAAGACACTCTTCAAGACACTATTATCAGGCGGACAATTATTTACCAAAATGACACAATTTATAGAAAAATATTGCTGATTTACCAACAACAGTTATTGAATCCCAATCAGCCTACTTTATTCCAAAACAAAATTAATGATGTTTTAAAAGACGAAAAAACCCATTCTGACAAAATTATTCATTTAAATCCAACCATTGTTACGACAAACAGTGATACCTCTATTTCATCTGTTTCCAAAAACCGATTACACCCAAATCCCAAAACCGATAAAAGCATTGAACAGAAGCCATTCATAAACGAAAGCGGTACACCTAATACAACTAATATTAGGGATGAAGCAAGGGGTGATTCAAACCCAAAAGAAACGAATCAAACCAACAATATAAAAATGCCCCTCCTCTCAAAAGGAGCCCTTATGGACAGTATAAGTGATAAAAAAGGCAACGATACTATTCAGAAAGTGGCGAATGTGATTCCTGAACCGGAAAAGAAAGTAGAAGAACTGGAAGAAAAAACGGCAGACAAAGAATTGAAGCCTATTATTAAAAGAGAACTTCGCATACCCTCCGTTTTTTTAGGATTTGTAGCTGCCAAACCTTGGAATTTAGAAAAAGATTATTCTGAGTTAAAGGGGAGTCAAATAGGTATCCGTGCGGAAGTTGAAGCCTCTAATAATTTGAGCATTATTACGGAGCTCAATTATGGACAAGGTAAAATAGAATCAAAAACAGGCAATACATTGCCCACAGACATTACTATTCCTGAGCCTATTCCATCATATTTGTTCCAATATTGGGCAGTAAATAACTTGAAAACTTTAAATTATATAGGTGCACTTCAATATAAATTTAAAGGGAATAGGAGTTTGCGACCATATATTGCTGTTGGGATAAATGGGCACACGGTATTGCCCTATGAGCTACAGTTTGAATATTACAATTCTCAAAATGATACCGAAAAGTATATCAAGCAGAAAGTGACAAGTTCGACGACTCATGTCAATCAGATTTATGGAGCCGGTGGCGTTCAATGGCACCCCCTCAGTAGGTGGCGTTTTTTAGCAGAAGGGTTTGTTTCATATCCTTTAAAAAACACCCCGTTAAGACCTCGACAGATGGGTATAAAAGTAGCTACTTCGTATATGATAATTAGAAAAAGAAAATAAGATAAATTCGTAGTCTTATTTATTTGAGGTTCACTTAGTTTTGATGAATTACATGTTGTATTCCAATATGTAATTTTTTTTATTTTTTTATTTTTTGTATAAGCAACAATAGTATATTTTACTCCAGGACCATAGATGAAGTAAAAATTCAAAAAGGAGCTTCAAAATTTGAATTGAAATTCGATGCAAATTGGAATTTTATGAGCGCGAAAAGAGATTAAACGTTGTTACTTATACTGCCGACCTGTTTACATGACAAATATTGTCATATAAAAGGTCGGCTTCATTTATTATTTTTAAATTAAAACCCAATTAGGTAATGGAAAGAAGAGATTTTTTAGAACAATTAGGTATCGGAGCGGCATTTGTATTGACTTCTGCTTGTTTAGGCTCATGTAAAAAGGATACAGTTACTCCAGCTGATTTTATGCTTGATTTGAATGCATCAGAAAATGCGGCATTAAAAACTAATGGAGGGTATATCGTCACTAATGGTATAGTAGTAGCAAGAACCACAAGTGGCGGATATGCTGCTGCAACGGTAACGTGTAGCCATGAACAAAAAAAACAGATAACCTATAATAAAGGCACCAATGAATGGTTGTGCACGGCGCATCAAGCCCGATTTGATATGACCGGTAAAGGCTTAAATGGCAACGGTAGTGGCGGTTTAACTATCTATCAAACAAGCCTTTCTGGTACAACACTTCGGATTTTTAGTTGATATGAGCATCCTTCAAAACGCATTAAAACGTATTCTCTGTTTGCATAGGGGATACGTTTTTCTTTTCTATCCATAATACAAGACCATTTTTTCAATTTAAATTAAGGTGATTAACCATTTTTTAACCATCTTTAACTAAGGAATTAAAATAATAGCCTTAGACTTGCATACTATGTTTTTGCAATATTTTTTTAGTTTTGCATCTTATTTTAAAATCTGACGATAAAAGAATAGGAATCATTTTAATAAATTATAAAAATTCAATGAATTCGTACAAAAAACTCAATAACCTTGTTGGTTGGTTTGTCTTTTTGGTGACAGCTACGGTCTATTATTTTTCAGTAGAGCGCACAGGCAGTCTTTGGGATTGCGGTGAGTTCGTATCCGGATGCTTTAAGCTGCAAGTGGTGCATCCGCCGGGGGCGCCTTTGTTCCTCATGGTGGGTAAAATGGCTACTGTTGTTGGTCAAATGTTTTCGAGTGACCCCTCAGTAGTCGCATTTTCGGTCAATCTCTTGTCCGGAATTTGTGGTGCTTTGACGGCAACATTTATTTGCTGGTCAACGATCATTTTGGCAAAAATGGCTCTTGTGGGTCGGGGCGAAGAACCGGATTCTTCACAATATATCGCTCTTGCAGGATCAGGGATAGTAGCAGGTTTGACAACTGCTTTCGCTACGTCTATCTGGTTTTCAGCTGTAGAAGGCGAGGTATATGCTATGTCAACCATGTTCACTTCTTTAACGCTTTGGGCTATGTTGAAATGGTATAATCAACCGGATACGCCTGAAGCAGACCGTTGGATGCTTGCGGCTGTATATGCTGCGGGTCTTTCTACTGGTGTCCACTTATTGAGTTTATTGACTTTCCCGGCTTTGGCTTTGTTTTATTATTTCAAGAAAACAGAAAAACCGACATTTGGCGGTATGGCACTTGCAGGTATTATCGGGGTCATTTTTATATGGGTTGTTCAAACGTTTATCATAACGGGAATTCCTTCATTGTGGGGCAATCTCGAAATTTTCTGTGTCAATGTTTTAGGATTGCCTTTTAAATTCCCAAGTTTGATTTTGACATTGGGTATTATTGGTGGTTTGACTTGGTGGCTTTTGCGTTTAGCACATGAGCGCAAAAACTCAACCATTCAAAATGTCATTATGGGCTTAGCTTTGACTACAATCGGTTTTTCTACCATCGGTACTGCTGTTATTCGTGCCAATGCGAATCCGCCGATTAATATGAACGACCCAAGTGACCCATTGCGCTTGATACCTTATCTGAATCGTGAACAATATGGCGAGCGCCCCTTGTTATATGGACCACAATTCAATGCTCGCCCGGTTGACCAAGTTTCTCAAGATCGTTATGGTCGAGTAGGGGATAAATATGAAGTGGTGGATCATAAAACGGATTACGTTTTTAATGATGCAGATAAAGTGCTTTTCCCACGCATGGGACATTACGAAAGTGATAGAACATCATATTATAAATTGTGGATGGATATTCCTCAAAATCAACAAATATCGAGTGACCGCCCTACAGGAGCTGATAACTGGAGTTTCTTTTTCCGCTATCAGGTCGGTTGGATGTATTGGCGGTATTTTATGTGGAATTTTGCGGGTCGTCAAAATGCCGAACAGGGTTTTACGCCAACGGATGTGAGCAAAGGCAATTGGGCATGTGGTATTCCTTTTATAGATAATTGGCGGCTATTTAATTATAAAGATGCGCCTGATACTGTAAAATACGATCCTGCATATAACAAATATTACCTTTTGCCATTATTATTTGGTTTGTTTGGTTTAGTGTGGCATTACGGTCGTCGTCGGTATGATATGATGGGTTTAATGGCTTTATTTATTATCACCGGTATTGGTATTATCGTTTACACCAACGAGCCGCCGAATGAGCCACGCGAGCGGGATTATGTTATCGTGGGTTCTATTTTCACATTTGCCATTTGGGTCGGTATGGGAGTAGCTGCATTTTTTGATTTGTTCAAAGACTTAAAACTCTCTGAAAAAGTTGCGGCACCGCTGGCTACGGCTTTAGTGGTCATTGCGCCGATTATTATGGGAGTCCAAAATTTTGATGACCATAGCCGAGCAAAACAATCGGGTGCAAGGGACTATGCTATCAATTTCTTGGAATCATGCGATAAAAATGCCATCATTTTCACTTATGGTGATAACGATACTTACCCGTTGTGGTATGCTCAGGAAGTAGAAAAAATACGTCCGGATGTTCGTGTTATTAACCTCAGCTTGATTGCCGTGGATTGGTATATTGACCAAATGCGTCGTAAAATCAATGAATCTCCGGCAGTCAAAATGAGCATGAATCCGGCATCTTATCGGGGTTTCAAACGCAATCAGTTACCGATTCAGGATGGTGCTAATGAAATGAGTATCGGTGACTTGATGAAATTCTTGGGGGAAGATCATCCGCGTCCGGCAGGAAATGGTGTTTCTTTCGAATCTTATGCGCCCACACGCAAAATATTTATTCCAGTTGACAGAGAAAAAGTGATTAAAGCCGGTTTGGTTAGTGCTCAGGATAGTATTGTTGATAAAATCAGTTTTACCCTTCCGGGTAATTATGTCATCAAAGATGATTTGGCTGTTTTAGATATTATCGCCAACAATGCCATGGAACGTCCGGTTTATTTTGCAGTCACTTGTCGTCCTGAAAAAATGCAAGGTTTAGATGATTATATGCAGCTGGAAGGGTTGGCAGTCAAAATCGTACCGGTTAAATCACCAAGTGAGAAGCCTTTCGGACTTATTGGCAGCGGCCGCGTAGCAGACGATAAGGTTTTTGAGAGAATGATGCAAAAATTCCGTTGGGGCAATTTTGATAAAGAAAAAGTATTTGTCAACAAGAGCTATCAACCAAGTATCCAAACCACCCAATTTGCAATACTTCGTACTGCTCTTGATATGGTAAGGAAAGGGAAAAAGGAAAAAGCGGCACAATTACTTGATAAAAGCTTTGAAGCGTTCCCCAATTTCAACTTCCCTTATAATGCTCAAACCATGTATTTCTTAGATGCATATGTACAAGCAGGTGCATATGATAAAGCGAAGAAACATGTTCAAATACTGGCTGATAATCTTTTGCAAAACCTGAAATTCTATAATTCACTCAGTGAAGCGGATAGAAGTGGTACTTTCCAAAGTGATTTCATGCAAGATTTGCAGACAAAAGAGCAACTTATAAGATTGGTAGAAACCGCGGGCGATAAAGCTTATAAAGATGAATTGGATAAAAAATTCGCAGCTTATAAATTAGAGCAAATGCTGCCACAACAAAAATAGAATTCTAAAAAATCCCGAAGCAATCCTTCGGGATTTTTTTTTACCGCTTATAATTCTCTTTAGAACACCCCCCTCAGTATATTTGCATTTTTATAGCCTAAGAGTAGTCGTAAAAAAGACTCCGGGGTTTTTAATATTGAAATTATGACGCATACCATTTTAATAGATTGTTCGGATGCCAAAGGCTTGGTTCATAAGGTCACGGGGGTTTTATACCACAATGATTTAAACGTCATTGCTAACTTTGAGTTCGTTGAAGAAGAGACTCACCGCTTTTTCATGCGCACAGAAATTGCCGGTGACATGAATGCCGAACGTATCCAAAGCGGTTTGCGGGGTATTTTGCCCGCAGATGCTCATATTGTCATCTCCGAAAAAAAGAAGAAAAAAGTCGTTATTCTGGTAACTAAAGAACACCATTGTTTAGGAGAGTTGTTGATGAGGAATCATTTTGGAGATTTAAATGCCGAGGTTTTAGCCGTTATTGGCAATCATGATGTATTGAGAAATTTTACTGAAAAATTTAATATTTCTTTTCATTTTATCTCCCATGAGAATCAAACGAGAGAAAATCATGAAGCACAGGTTTTGAGTAAAGTCAAAGACTTTCAGCCGGATATATTGATTTTAGCTAAATACATGCGTATTTTATCGCCCGAGTTTGTTAACAATTTTCCCAATCGCATCGTTAATATACACCACTCGTTTTTGCCCGCATTCATTGGCGCGAATCCATATCGCCAAGCCTATGAAAGGGGGGTTAAAATAATTGGGGCTACGGCGCATTTTGTGAACAACAATCTGGATGAGGGTCCCATCATCGTACAAAATGTCATTCCGGTTGACCATACACAATCTGCTTATGAAATGGCTCAAATGGGACGCGATGTGGAAAAATTAGCTCTTGCCAAGGCGTTAAGGCTTGTTTTTGAAGACCGCGTTTTTGTCAGTGGCAATAAAACCATCATATTTGAATGATGATTGATGAATTGAACTTGCCCGAAAATAATCGATACTATTTACTCTTTATTTTCATTTAAAAATACTCTTTTTTGAAATTCACGCTTCAACATACCGACCCCCTCAGTAAAGCCCGTGCCGGACGGATAGAAACCGACCACGGCTCTATCGAAACACCTATTTTTATGCCGGTGGGAACACTTGGCACCGTTAAAGGCATTCACACCCGCGAACTTGAGGAGGATATTAAAGCTCAAATCATATTAGGCAATACCTACCATCTGTACCTCCGTCCAGGTTTAGACATCATACAACAAGCGGGTGGTTTACACAAATTCAATGGTTGGAATCATCCGTTACTCACCGATTCGGGTGGCTATCAGGTTTATTCGCTGGCACATCGCCGCAAAATAACGGAAGATGGCGTCACCTTCGCTTCTCACATTGATGGTTCAAAGCATTTTTTTAGCCCTGAAAGAGCCATTGATATTCAGCGTATTATTGGGGCAGATATTATTATGGCTTTTGACGAGTGCACGCCCTATCCTTGCGAATATGATTATGCTAAAAAATCATTGGATTTGACCCATCGTTGGCTCAAAAGGTGTATCACACAGTTTGATAGTACCCCCCCTCAGTATGGACATGCGCAAGCTTTCTTTCCAATAGTTCAAGGTAGCGTATATAAAGATTTGCGCATCAAATCAGCAGAGTTTATCGCTGAGCAAGGGTGTGAAGGAAATGCTATTGGCGGGCTTTCTGTAGGAGAACCCGATGAGGATATGTACGAAATGACTGATTTGGTGACGCAAATTCTGCCCGCTGAAAAGCCGCGGTACTTGATGGGCGTGGGTACTCCCATCAATATTTTAGAAAATATTGCGCTGGGGATTGATATGTTTGATTGTGTTTTCCCGAGTCGGAATGCCCGCCACGGTATGCTTTATACACCTAATGGTACCATGAATATGAAAAACCTCAAGTGGGCTACTGATTTCAGCCCTATTGATGCGGACAGCACGGCACCGACAAGCCGTTTTTATTCCAAAGCATACTTGCGTCATCTTTTTCACGTTCAGGAATTACTCGCGGGTCAAATCGCCACATTGCACAATCTGGCTTTTTATCTTTGGCTTGTGGGCGAAGCCAGAACACGCATTGTTGATGGAACTTTTATGTCGTGGAAAAAGGAGATGGTGAAAAAATTAGGACAAAGGCTCTAATTTTTATATATGCTGGTCAAAAAAAATATTGCACAAAAATAAGTTATATCTAAAAAACAATAAACCCATTATTAAATGATTGATTTTCAAAGGTTTATACTTAAAAATGGACTACGGGTTCTCATACATGAAGATAACAGCACACCTTTAGTTGCTATCAGTATTCTATATGATGTGGGTAGCCGCGACGAAAATCCTTTAAGAACTGGATTTGCGCACTTGTTCGAACATCTGATGTTTGCCGGGTCGGCAAATGTTCCAGACTTTGATCTCCCCATTCAACTTGCTGGAGGTGAGAACAATGCGTTTACTAACAACGATATGACTAACTTCTATGCCACAGTTCCCGCGGAAAATCTTGAAACACTTCTGTGGATTGAAAGTGATAGAATGCTCAAACTGAATATCAACGCCCGCTCTTTGAACGTTCAACGGAAGGTCGTCGTGGAAGAATTTAAAGAAACCACCCTCAATGAACCTTATGGAGACATGTGGCACCACATGAGCGATATGGTTTATACCAAGCATACCTATCGCTGGCCCGTTATAGGCTTAGAGCCTAAGCATATTGAAGAAGCATCATTAACAGATGTAAAGGATTTTTACAAGAAATTTTATGTGCCTAACAATGCCATTGTGGTAGTGGCCGGTAATCTCGAAAAAAGCGCTGTGGATTTCGATATTGAAACAGCCTCTTATGATATTTCCGATTCAGTAATTCCGGGATTTTTGGAAGACAAAGCCAATGTTTTAAGAGTAGCACGGCGAATAGAGCAATGGTTTGGAGATATACCCCAAGGGCAAGTCTCTATTCGAAAATTGCCTCAAGAACCTAAACATACCCAACAAGTTAGGAGAGTTGTCGAATCCAATGTACCAGTCGAGGCTTTATACATGGCTTTTCTATCACCTGCCCGTAAAGAAGAATCATATTATGCCGTCGATCTGTTAACCGATGTTCTATCCAACGGTTCTTCTTCTCGTTTTTATCGGAGATTGTTGAAAGAGCGCCGTATTTTTTCAGAAATTGATTGTTTTCAAACCGGTAATATTGACCCGGGGGTCATTATGATTGAAGGCAAACCTACAGACGGGGTTTCACTTGAACAAGCTGAAGCGGCTATTTGGGAAGAGTTAGATATTTTAAAAAAAGAATTGATTACCGAACAAGAGTTGCAAAAACTCAAAAATAAAATTGAGAGCCAGCAGGCATTCGGTGATGCAGGAGCACTCAATAAAGCCATGAATCTCACCTATTACGAATTATTAGGCGACGCCAACCTTATTAATACCGAAATTGAAAAATACAATTCAATAACCATCAATGATATTCAATTAGCTGCTCAACAGATTTTCACGCCGGAAAATAGTGCTGTTTTGTATTATAAACCGAAAAAAAATCTATAAACCGAAAAATTTATTCTGAACATGCATCCCTCAATATTCGGCTCTTCCCCACTCAAATGTTAATAAGGTAAATTCCTAATAATTTTTCAAAAAAAATCATTTATCAATCGTTTTGTATAAATGGTTGATTATCAATGATTTATTTTCTATGAAATAAAATTATAAAATCATTTTATGTTGAATTTACCTTTTTTTTGACATAAAATGGATTTCTCTTGGCATAGCTTTTGAACTATTCAAGTATCATAAAAATTACAATTTTTTAATCAGGCTTATCTCCCACCTGATAGAATATCTCAAACTTAATTAATTTCTATTTTTCACGCCACTTTACTTTTGCAGTGAATTGTGTGTAGTCAAACAGCATTTTATAACGTCCTTAACGAATCTAATTTACTATGAGAAAAATCATTCTTGTGGCTACACTCTTAGTGGCTATTCTTAACATCCATGCTACTTCGTCTTTCAACAGACCTCAACAAGTCAGCGATTATATTTCCACATATCTAAATTTAGCTTCCATTGAGTCTGCTCGCAGCGGTATTCCTGTCAGTATCATTTTGGCTCAAGGAATTTTGGAATCACAATGCGGAGAATCGAAATTAGCCCGTACCGCCAATAACCACTTCGGCATCAAGTGGAAAAGCAACGCTGATGGCTCTTATGTAATGCGCTACGATGACGACAAAGATAAACACGGTAATAAAGTAGCGTCTCGCTTCGTCAAATATGACTCAGCT
>JANPGW010000215.1:0-9825 GCA_031424115.1 Saprospiraceae bacterium
CCTTTGAGTAGACAAAACAAGTAAAAGGGCTTCACTGTGCAAGAGCGATTTATCCAAAGTTTCGCTCTTCACTTTGAAGAAATTTTATATTCGTTAAGATAATTCTCTTATTTAACTGTCCGTCTAAATTAGACCACCTCACTCTGGCTTCGGCTGGATTGAAACTGGGCTGTATCTTATACTATTGCTGTCTTTCTTTTGCTCTTAAACCCTTCTCTGGCTTCGGCTGGATTGAAACCAAGTATAATGCCCGAAAAAGAGAATTTTATATTACTCTTAAACCCTTCTCTGGCTTCGGCTGGATTGAAACTAAATTCATTTTTAAACTCCAATCCCGTGCGGATTTCTCTTCAACCCTTCTCCCACTCCACCTCTCAGCAAACAGATTCGGCTGGATTGAAACTGGTAAGTTTCGGGTGTTTTATCAAAAAAACTGTATATTGAGACCTGATTGTGGAATATCTCTCCTTTTTAATAACAGAACCGTATGACACCCAACACAGGTCGGATTGCCCTTTTTACCACCTTTGCCCTCATCGCCTTTGCCGCTAATTCCGTTCTCAATCGGTTAGCTTTGGGCGGCAATACCATTGATGCGGGGAGCTATATTGGCATCCGTTTAGTGTCGGGTGCTCTCACCTTATGGCTTATCAATGCCTTATCCAAACAACATTTTAGCCTGATACTGAGGGGTAGTCCCTTTTCGGCTTTGTATCTCTGTTTATATGGGGTGGCTTTTTCGTACGCCTATCGCAGTTTGAGTTCCGGAACCGGTGCATTTATATTGTTTGGAACGGTACAAACAACCCTGTTGACCACGCTTTTAGTGCGGGGTGAGCGGCCGCACGTGTCGGAATGGCTCGGCTTAATCCTCGCTTTCAGCGGCTTGGTGTATCTCGTTTTTCCGGGTCTGTCAGCTCCTGACCCATTGGGGGCGGCGTTGATGGTGATAGCCGGCATCGCGTGGGGTTTTTATACTTTACGGGGCAAAGGCGTTAAAGACCCATTGGAGACGACGGCGCAAAACTTCCTTTTTTCCGTCCCGATGGTCTTGGTCGTCATTTTTTTCACCTACTCCAAAGCGCACGTTTCTACGGAGGGGGTCAGTTATGCCCTGTTGTCGGGTGCCATAGCTTCGGGCATCGGGTATGTGATTTGGTATGAGGCGTTGAAAGGTCTGACCACCACCCAGGCCGCTTTGGTGCAGCTATCTGTTCCTATCATTGCCGCTTTAGGTGGCGTGTTTTTTTTGTCCGAAAATATTACTAACCGCCTTATTATAGCTGGAGTATTGATAGTCAGTGGGGTGAGCGGGGCGTTGTTGGGAAAACAATATTTTCACAAGGGGAAATTGTGTAACACCTGATAATCACTGAACTTAAGCGGTAATGAAATAAGATAAAACGAAAATATTGTTTAAATTTGACTTTCCGATTACCAAATTATTCAACAAACTTTTTGCAATGAGAAAAATACTATTTTTCCTACTCCTGACCTCCACCGTTTGGGGTCAAAAAGACAACGCAGTTTTTAAAATCAGCCAAGCAAGCTTAAAAGATAAAATCATGGGCGGTTGGGCCGGTCAAACCATTGGCGTCACTTTTGGGGGACCCGTGGAGTTTAAATTCAATGGCACTATCATACAGGAATACCAGCCCATACCGTGGTATGATGGCTACATCGCTAAAACGCTGACAAATAATGGCGGCTTATATGATGACCTTTATTTAGACCTGACTTGGGTGGAAGTAATTGAGAGGTGTGGTATCAATGCCCCCGCCGATTCATTTGGCGTGGCGTTTGCGCGGGCGGGTTTTAAGCTGTGGCACGCCAATCAAGCCGCCCGTTACAATATTTTACACGGTATTCATCCCCCGCAATCCGGGCATTGGACCAATAATCCTCATGCCGATTGCATTGATTATCAAATAGAAAGTGATTATGCCGGCTTGATGTCGCCCGCTATGCCCAATGCGGCGTCTGAAATCAGTGACCGGGTGGGACACATTATGAATTATGGCGATGGCTGGTACGGGGGCGTTTACATCGGGGCGCTGTATGCGTTGTCGTTCACGTCCGATAATATTCCCTACATTGTTGAGGAGGCTTTGAAAACGATTCCAAAGGAAAGCAAATATTATAAAGTCATATCGGATGTTATCAACTGGCACAAACGGTATCCCGACAATTGGCAAAAAACGTGGTTTGACATTCAAAACAAATGGTCAGAAGATATTGGTTGCCCCGACGGTGTTTACGCCCCTTTTAATATAGATGCGACGATAAATTCCGCTTACGTTGTCGTCGGTTTGCTCTACGGCGAAGGAGACTTTACTAAAACGATGGAAATTACGACCCGCTGTGGCCAAGATGCCGATTGCAATCCTTCATCATCCGGAGGGATATTGGGCACCATTCTGGGGTATAAAAAAATTCCGGATTATTGGAAAATGGGTTTAAAAGAAGCAGAATCCATTGATTTTCCCTATACCAAAATATCGCTCAACAAAGTTTATGAATTAGGGTACAAACACGCCTTGCAAAACATTGAAGCCCACGGTGGCAAAGTAGAAGGCGAAACAGTCATCATAAAAAGTCAGCAACCCAAGCCCGTCCAACTGGAGCAAAGTTTTAGCGGCACTTTTCCAATTGAAAACCGATATATCGGTAAAATTATTGACAATGAATTTAGTTTCGATTTCGTCGGTACCGGCTTTGTCGTCAAAGGCTACATTGCGGATTGGAATAAAAATAAAGAAACGTATAACCTCAAAGCGGAATTGTACATTGACAACAAATTAGTGGAAACGGCTGATTTGCCCAGTGATTTTACAACCCGAAGACACGAGTTGTTTTGGAAATACCAATTGCCCAAGCAAAACCACACGGTCAAAATCAAAATATTGAATTATTCTGCTCAATTCGAGATGCGTATTTCGGATATTTTAGTCTATTCCGATTCACCGGTAAAAATTGAAAATGTGTATCGTTTTGGTCAAAAGCCTAAAATCAAGAATTAGCATCGGCGGCTTACCTCTAAAAAAGGGTTTCCTGACTGAGCGTGATAGAATGTCAAGAAAAATAAATCCTTGTCTTTTTAAAACGAAACAATGTTTCCATCTGAAGTTATAGGTCGTTTACATCTTGTTATTATCCATTTACCCATCGGCATTTTGCTGTTTGCCTTTGCCATGATATTATTGGAGCGCTTTCGCCGCGTGGACATACAAGCCGGTATCTCTTTTGCTTTGTTATGGGGATCCATTTCAGCAGTAGCGGCTTGCATAGCGGGTTGGAATTTAGCGCACTCAGGTGAATATGATGCCGATTTGGTTTTTAGACATCAATGGACAGGTATTGCAACTGCGGGGCTCGGTTTTTCAGCTTATTTTGTTAAACGCATAAGAGATATTTTGACAACCCTAACCGTGGTTTTTTTAGCTGTCGCGGGACATTATGGCGGCACATTGACACATGGTGAAGGCTATCTTTTCCCTAAAAAAAAGACGCCGCGCGAGGCTTCGGCGTCAACAATCTCCATAGCCCATTCGCTCGGAACGCCAAAAGTTGATAACCCACAAAACAGTACGAACCAACAAGTCACAGTTATCAGCACCCCCAAAAACTCTTCTAAAAACACTCAAACGGAAACGTCGAAAAATGTGTCTCAAACAACCACCCTCGATAGTACAAAAAAAGCCGCTTTTATGCCTTTAACGTCCGCGGTTGTCAATGAACCACAGACAGAAGCGACTATTTTAACCATTAAAACCGAAGCGGCGACCCCCTCAGTATTGAACAAGTTAAAGCAGGAAAATATCATCATCAGCACTTTTGGTGAAGGCTCAAATTACTTGATGGCGAATTTTGTGAACGTCAAAAACTATAATTCCGCTTTGATAGATGATTTGAGTAACATAGAACATCAACTGGTCAGAGTCCGATTGAGTAATCAACCGGTCAGCGATGCCGACGTTAAAAAATTGTCGGCGTTGAAAAATCTAACCCGTCTGAATCTTGAAAAAACGACTGTTACGGATGCCGCTTTGGTGCATTTGAAAAACTTGCCTAACCTCGAACAACTCAATCTGTATGGCACCGGCATCACCGATAAAGGCTTAACGGCGTTAGCAAAATGCCCTCATTTAAAGGTGGTTTATCTGTGGCAAACCAACACAACGCCGTTGGGTATTGAGCAACTGAAAAAGGCTTTGCCAAATGTGCATATAGATACCGGCGGTTTTCAATTTGTTAAACCGGATACGAATAATGTCAAAAATGAAAATATCAAAGGAAGATAAAAATTGAGCAAAATGAACATTTTTGAAGAATATAACCATAAAATGAACCGCCGAAACTTCCTTTCGGGCAGTGTTTTAGGGCTTGGCGCAACGGCATTAGGGGGCTTGATAAATGAGGATAGTTTTTTATCCAATGACCCACAATTGCCCCATTTTGCTCCGAAAGCGAAGCGGATTATTTATCTGTTTCAAAGCGGGGCTCCCTCGCAATTGGATTTATTCGACTATAAACCGAAATTGAAAGAAATGTTCGGTCAAGAGTTACCCCCCTCAGTACGGGGCGAACAACGGGTAACGGGCATGACGGCCTACCAAAAATCTTTCCCTTTGGCGGGTAGCAAATTCAATTTTGCCCAATACGGAAAAGGGCAAATTTGGTTGAGCGATGTCTTGCCGTATCACCAACAAATTGCCGACGAAATGTGCGTCATCAGAACCATGCACACCGAAGCGATTAACCACGACCCCGCCGCCACGTTTATCCAAACAGGCAGCCAACAAGGCGCACGACCGAGTTTTGGCTCTTGGATTAGCTATGGTTTGGGTTCTGAAAACAAGAATTTACCTTCGTTTTGTGTTTTATTATCGCGTTCAAACAGCTTTGACCAACCGCTTTATACCAAATTGTGGAACAATGCTTTTTTACCATCCGAGCATCAAGGCGTGTTGTTTCGCTCTGGCAACGACCCGATTTTATACCTCAATGACCCAAAAGGTTTAGATAAAGTTTCGCGCCGTGATATGCTCGATGCGCTGTCAAAACTGCACAAATTAGAAATTGAACAAACCCTTGACGACGACCTTAATGGTAAAATTGCCCAATATGAAATGGCGTATCGGATGCAAACCTCCGTTCCCGAAACCCTCGATGTGAGCAAAGAACCCGATTCGGTTTTTGAACTCTATGGACAAAATGCCCGAAAACCAGGGACTTATGCCGCAAACTGCCTTTTAGCCCGCAAATTGATTGAAAACGATGTGCGTTTTGTGCAACTCTATCATCAAGGTTGGGACCAACACAGCAATCTGCCTTCTGAAATTGCGAAATTGGCTAAAGACGTTGACCAACCTTCCGCGGCTTTGATTCTCGACCTTAAACAGCGGGGCTTGCTCGAAGATACGCTCGTGGTGTGGGGTGGCGAATTTGGGCGCGGCTGTTATTCGCAAGGTAAACTCACGGTTGATAATTACGGACGTGATCACCACCCACGTTGTTATTCGATTTGGATAGCAGGGGCGGGTGTTAAAAAGGGTTTTACTTACGGTGAAACAGACGATTTTGGCTATAATATCATCAAAGACCCCGTTCATATTCACGATTACCAAGCAACGGTGATGCACTTAATGGGCATTGATCATGAGCGTTTTACGTTTAAAACACAGGGCAGACGCTATCGGTTGACGGATGTAGCGGGTAAGGTTGTGAAATCGGTTTTAGCTTAAAATGTAACGAGGACTTTAGTCCGAAATATCTAAATTAAATCACTCGTTAAATAAATATGCACGGATTGAATGCCGTGATACATAAAAAATGAAACAGCAAACAATGCTATTCAATATAACCGCTTTTCTCATTTTTTTTATAATAAAAGCGGTGTTTTTTGCGGAAAATAAGCCCCAAAATGCTTCAAATACTGAGGGGGGGCGTTTTGAGTTTCACATTTCAAGTTTTGAGTTGCATAAAACTCAAAACCCAAAACCCAAAACTCAAAACCTAAATACAAAAGTAAATTTCAATCGCCAAATCAAGCCGATTTTAGCGGATAGGTGCTTCAAATGTCATGGACCGGATAAAAACAAAGTAGAAGCTGGGCTTCAACTCACGTCTTTTGAAGCAGCAACGGCAGTTTTAAAATCGGGCAAACAGGCGATTGTACCATTCAAAACCAATGAAAGCGAGTTGGTCAAACGCATTATGACGGACGACCCGCTTGACATCATGCCTTCGCCAAAATCGAATTTGAAATTGACGGAAGCTGAGAAAAAATTGTTGGTTCAATGGATTGAAGAAGGTGCAGAATATCAAGAACATTGGGCGTTTATACCCCCTTTCAAATATCCTTTGCCTGATGTGCAAAATAAGGCGTGGGTGAAAAATGCGATTGACCATTTTATTCTTCAAAAATTGGAAGAGCACAGTTTGAAACCCAATGCCGAAGCGACAAAAGAAACCATCATTCGCCGCTTGTCTTTGGATTTAATTGGCTTGCCGCCAACCGTTGAAGAAGTTAGAGCGTTTGTAAATGATTCATCGCCAATGGCTTATGAACGATTGGTTGATCGCCTTTTGGCTTCGCCGCATTATGGCGAACGCATGGCTTTAGAGTGGCTTGATGTGGCACGTTATGCCGATTCGCATGGTTATCAAGACGACGGGATGCGAAATACTTACCCATACCGCGATTGGGTGATTCGGGCTTTTAATCAAAATTTGCCTTTTGATAAATTCACAACTTGGCAATTAGCGGGTGATTTATTGCCCAATCCGACCCGTGACCAACTCATTGCGACGTGTTTTAACCGCAATCATCAGCAATCGCAAGAGGGCGGTGTTGTGCCTGAAGAGTATCGTGTGGAGTATGTGAGCGACCGTGTAGCGACATTTGGCAAAGCATTTTTAGGACTTTCAACCGAATGTGCGAAATGTCATACGCATAAATATGACCCGATTGAGCACAAAGATTACTACTCGTTGTATGCTTTTTTTAATCAAAACAACGAGTCGGGCATCGTGCCTTACAATGGCGAAGCTGCGCCAACGGTTCTGTTACCGACACCCGCCGCCGAGAAAAGTTTGGACAGTTTGAAAACCTTGATGCAACCGCATATTGCTAAAACCCAAGTGACAGAACAGTATAAACAAGACCTTGAAAACTGGCTTTCAAGCATAAAAAACAAGGATAAATCCTTTTTGAAAGAACCCGTTGGGCGGGTGATGTACTTAGATTTTGAAAAACAAGACACCAGCTTAATCGCTGATTTGATTACGCCACCATCAAAAGCGGAAGTGGAAAGGCGCGTAAAAGAGCTTGAAAAAAGTAAAACAGATACAACTATAAAAATAAAACCACCCGGTAAAATCAGCGGTTTTTGGAATATTGAAAAAGCAGATACCGCTTTGAAAGCCGTCAGATTTTCGGGCGATAAAGACAAGTACCCCCTCCCTATTGCGGGCAAAAAAGGGCAAGGATTGTCGTTCAGAGGTGAAGTTGGCGTTGAAGCAGGAACAGCATTGAGTTACGACCGTTTTCAACCATTCTCGGTGAGTATTTGGGTGAAATTGAACAAGTATGGCGAAGAAGGACCCATTTTCAATAAAGCCAACAGCGAAGAAGAAGGTTTCCGAGGTTGGGCGTGTAAATTGAATAAAAATGGCACTTTGTCCTTTCAATTTGCCCACGTTTTGCCCGATAATGCGGTTGATTTTGTCACAATTGATACTTTGAAAGTTGGTGAGTGGACGCATATTGCGCTCACTTATGACGGTAGTAGCAAGGCTTTTGGCATCCGTTTTTGGCTCAACGGAAAGACCCCGCAGTATAAACTCTTGACGGATAATTTGCAAAAAAGCCTTGTTTTTGCTCGTTTTAAAGAGATTAGAGGCAGGCGAAATTTTACGTTGGGGTCAAATTCGCCACGCTCGCTTCAAAATATGGATATGGACGAATTGGAGATTTTTAAACGGCAATTATCTGAAATTGAAGTTTTAGAACTCTTTGATAATCAAGGACTTGCTGCGCAATGGGTTGAAAAGAAAAAAAGAACGGAAAACGAGCAAAAACAGCTTTTAGAATTCTTTTTACTGAGGGGGTACCAAACGGCGTTTAAAGAGAGTCAAGATTCACTTATTTCACTGCGAAAACAAGAAAACGACCTCGCCACCGACCAAGAAGAAGTGATGATTATGACCGATAGAAAAGAATATCGCAAAACGTTCATCCTCGACCGTGGGGCGTATGATGCGCCGACAAAAACGGAAGTTACGCCCAATACACTACCCAAAATTTTTGCTTTTGATGATAAAAAGTACCCTAAAAACCGTTTGGGCTTAGAGCAATGGCTTTTAGATGAAAAAAACCCGCTGTTTGCGCGGGTTGCCGTCAATCGGTATTGGCAAATGCTGTTCGGCAAAGGGCTTGTGATGACGCAAGAGGATTTTGGTAATCAAGGCGCATTCCCGTCGCATCCCGAATTGTTAGATGCCTTGGCATTGGATTTTAGAGAAAAAAATTGGGATATTAAGGCCTTTTTAAAAGAAATCGTGTTATCTGCCACCTATCGGCAATCCTCGACAACTACCGCAACGGCAAAGGAGTTGGACTTTGCAAATGATTTATACAGCCGCTATCCCGCCCACCGTTTGCCTGCTGAATTGGTGCGCGACAATGCTTTGGCAGCAAGCGGTCTTTTAGCGCCTAAAATCGGTGGTGAAAGTGTTCATCCGTATCAGCCTGCAGGTTTATGGGAAGCCTTGGCAACCCGTAATGCGACCAATTATGTTCAAAATCACGGCGATAGTTTGTACCGCCGCAGCCTTTACACGATTTGGAAACGCAGTGCGCCACCCCCCGCTATGCTTAATTTTGATGCCACCGACCGTTCTTATTGTGCGGTGAGGCGGCAAAAAACAGCTTCTCCTTTACAGGCTTTGGTTTTGATGAATGACCCGCAATTTGTAGAAGCAGCAAGGATTTTAGCGGAAAAAGTCATTTTAATACCCCCCTCCCACGAGGTTTCGGGGTCTTCGACAGTATCCGAGCGTTTGGAATACTGTTTTCAAGCCCTCATAAGCCGTAAACCACGCCCAGCAGAACTTGATGTTTTGAAAGATTTATTGGCAAAAGAATGGGCTTTTTTCAAGGAAAACAAGGAAAAAGCAACTGATTTACTAACAATTGGTGAGTATAAACGCGATGAAAAATTGGATGTCGTAGAAGTGGCCGCTTATACGGTGGTGGTTTCTATGATTATGAATTTTGATGAGTTTACGGTGATTAGATAGGTTTTTAATTCAAAAAGGGTTTAATCTTTTTAAAGCTCTTTCCGATTAAAAACACTCTCCATTTGCGGCTCTTTACCCGATAAAATTGCTAAGACATTTTGAACCGTAGAAACGCACATTTTAGTATAAGTTGTTGCCGTAAGGCTACCCACATGGGCAGTAATTAGGGCTTTAGGGTGCATCAGTAAAGGGTCATTTGGCGCAGGCGGTTCTGCGGCTAAGACATCCGCACCAAAGCCTGCAATGGTTTTATTTTCTAAGGATTTATATAAAACGTCTTGTTCAATAATCGTTCCACGTGCCGTGTTGATGAGTAGAGCGTGAGGTTGCATCAGTGAAAAAGCTATTTCATCAATCAAATGGTGCGTTTCTGATAGGTATGGTAGATGAATAGAAATAATATCGGATTGGCGTAGCAGGGCTTCAAAAGAGACAAATGTATAAGTGTTTACAAGGTCGGTTCGACTCCAATAAAGGACGTTCATACCAAAAGCGTCTGCCAATTAAGCGACTTTTTTACCT
>JANPGW010000216.1:0-10981 GCA_031424115.1 Saprospiraceae bacterium
GGTTTTGATTTCGATTTTTTATATCGCTGTTTTCTGATAATCTTTGCTGGTTCCATGCGTCTGACTCTTACTTCCTGATAGCTAAATTATTCAAAAATATAATTGCTCTATCACTTGCCGGTTCTGATTCTACACCGCCCGCCGAAAAAAATGCAATCTGCTCCACAAAATGGGCATAAAAAGGAGAGTGTGTCCATGTAAAGCCCATCACTCACCCACGTGTCAGATGCTTTTGAAGCATCTGACACGTCATTCAATCACCTTTTCAATCTAAAAACAATGATTAACATCATTTTCGACATCCTAAATTCCTTTTTTCTCATAGCTATTTCAATAGCGTATTTCGACATCAATAGACGGCAAAACAAGCGCATCCGCGAGCTTGCAGAAACCATCGGGCTGATAGAAAAAAGCCTGACCGAGCGGTTAATAACCCTCGAAAAAGATGCCGCCGAACGCAACGCCGTACACGATAGCAGTAAATGTTACCAAGCGGCGAAAATCGAACTCCTGTTCAAAAAGGAGAACAAAAACCCGGAGGATCTACTCGCAGCCATTCAGGAAATGATGAAGGGCAATAAACTAAACCTATCCGTAACGACGATTGATTACAGCTCGCCAACTTTTGGGGACGATATCAAAGATTTAGATAGCAAGCATTTAAAAAAACTCCTCCAAAAAATGAAAGAATTAGAGGAGTTCCGACTGGCAAATATTGTGCAGCGGGAATTGAATAAGAGAGAGGGGGATTAAACACGCCCCTCAGTATAAACCCTTTTTATTCACCTTTTTAAATCAAAAAAAATGTGCAATTGCTTTCAAGATATTGCTGAAAATCTTAAAACAAGCCTGAAATTCAAACATAAGATTGAATCCATCAGCCCTCCAAAATCATTCAGTTTGGATTCAACTACAAGCGAACTCCGTACAGTCTATATTTTGCCTTTCGCAGTCACTTTTGAAGGTATAAGTAAGCAAAAAGATGTCAGTATAAAAATGACTTTTTGCCCGATATGCGGACAAAAATTGAATGAAGATACCCCCTCAGTATAAACCCGTTTTTCAATCACCTTTTCAATCAAAAAATCATGCGAAAGATAGAATTCAAGGATTTCGGACAAGACTTAATGTATATGATAGTAGATGCTGACGGTTTCATCACTGAGTGTGATTATGGTATGTGGGCAAAAACACTTGTCGGATTACAAGTGGATTTGCAAATACTTCAACTGGGCGAACACATCCACATCTACACAAAAGAGGGTATCCAAGCTTACAGAAAGCTTATCGTGAAAAAACTCACTCCTTTTTTCAAAGTCTCCGACTTACAGGTCGGGCAAAAATTCAAGTGGCAGCAAGCGCAACGCAAATGGCGGGAGGTCATCTATCTGCATCCCGACCTTAAATCGGGGCCACCTGAAAACATCGGCGCCACCCTCATCGGCTATGACGATTGCCGACAAGTGGTTTTACAGCCAAATTTTCAAGTTTTTGTTCAAGCGTAACCCTTTTTTTTACCTTTTCAATCAAAATATCATGGAAACCACATTGAAGGTTAAAAACAAACTCATCCATTCCGATTGGACAATTATGCAAACCTATTTTGAAAAAGATGGGACATTCAAATTAGTCTTAGCGGATAAGCATAGCGATGATCAAATCAGGTTTCAACTACAAAAAGAGGATGTTGAAAGATTGATTAAAACGCTTTCAAAACCTTTTTAATCACCTTTTAAATCAAAAACAATGTTCAAAATAATCATCATCTGGGCAATATGCCTCTTGGCAGGTCTTCGGCTTTGGTCAAAGCTGCCTTTTGATAAAGAAGACTTAGAAAACACGGAGTAATTGTGTCCTTATCTCTACCCCTTTTTAAACTTATAATTGCCTACTCAAATTAGAGGTCTGAAGTCAAAATTATGGAACAAAATTTTTATCAATCGCGGCTCGCTCCGCTGGGTGTTACGAAAGAAAATAACCGCATACGGCTCGAAAATCCGGATTATGAGCCACCCATGCCGCAGTATTTTGATGCCCCTTGCTTTGCCGAAGATAAGGAAGGCAATATAGTCATCAACTTTTGGTCAATTGACCGGCAGATGATTAACTACACCAAAATGGGCGATGGTAAGACCTCCCACCTCAATGCGCAACTCCGACCTTATAAGCTTGTGCGACTCCGGGAGCCCAAAAAGGATATGAAATACCGCTTCCCAAGCTCCGAAGGCACGACATTGGGCAAGGATCAATCGGCGACTTATCCGTGGTTTGCGCCAAGCTTGTGCGATGCGTTTGAGAAGCGGGAAAAAATTCCGACACTATATATTACTGAAGGAAGTTTTAAGGCGTGGAAAGCGTGCCTTTTGGGTATTCCGACAGTAGGTCTGACCTCCATCACACATTATGCAGACATCAATAAATCACTGCATGCCGATATTATCCGGCTCATTGAAGCCTGTGAAGTCGAGAATGTGGTGATTCTGTGGGATGGTGATTGCTTGGATATTTCTAAGAATGACATTGCCGAACGCACCAACTTGACACGCCGCCCCTGGGGGTTTTTCAACGCGGCGAAGAAGCTGCGGGATTTAGTCCGCAATCTGCCAACCAACCCGTACGTGTGGTTTGCCCACGTCAAAAGCGAGGTGTTTGAAGATAAGCCCAAAGGACTTGATGATATGTTGATTTGCGCGGAGCAGAAAGGAACTGCCCCTTCAGTAGTTGAGGATGCGCTCAATCTTTGCCGGCACGATAAGCGGTCTTATTATTTTTTCAAATTGGATATTAGCAGCCAAACCCAAACGCTGATTGAATATTTCAAGTTGGAAAAAACGGAAGATGGGGCAGAAGCCTTTTATCGTCGCCACGCCAATAAGATTGGGCAGTCCGAGTTTTTCTATTTCGGCGATCAATATAAGTACAACGAGGATGAAAATGAATTGAAGCTGCTCGCTCCGGGTTGGGCGCAGACAATCGAATGGATAGGCGACGAGTTTTTTGAAGTGAAAATAGTACCCGGTGCCAGGCAAGAACGCCGCGTACTCATCCCCAGAAAGGAGGGAACTTTGAAGAAGCTTTATGGCGATACGGTTTTAAAATTCGTGCGGGAAAAGCATTGCGTGGCTTTTTGCAATGTGCCAAATCATTTCAACTATCAGCAAATCATTGAGCGTCCGGATGGTGGTAAGTTCTACAACCGCTATTTTCCGTTCCGATATGCGCCCACTGAGGGCAAATGCCCGACTATTATTGATTTCGTGAAGCACATCTTCGGCGATGGCGAGATAGAACACGGCGGCAAGACCCTCAAAAATTGGGAATTGGGCTTGGATTATATCCAGTTGCTATTAACACGCCCAGCGCAAATGCTGCCCGTCTTGTGCCTTTATTCGCCCGAAAACGCAACGGGGAAGTCCACGTTCACCAATTTTTTAATCAGAATGTTTGGGGATAATGCTTTACAGGTGGGCAATGCTGATTTGCAATCAGACTTCAACGAGCAATATGCCGATAAACTACTCATCATTTGCGAAGAGACATTGCTGGAGCGCAAGCGCGATGCCGAGCGCATCAAGGCGATGAGTACGGCTCCACAGATTTCAGTGAATCCGAAAGGGCAGCGCCAGTTCACGATTGACTTTTTCGGCAAGTTCATTTTTAACTCTAACAACAAACGTATGATTTATGTTAGCAGACACGACGAGCGGTTTTGGATTATTCAGGTCAATAAGTTCACCGGCAAGGATAACCCCAATATGCTCGCCGACATGGTGGATGAAATACCGCAATTTGTCAATTTTTTGAAAAATAGAAAACTGGCTACCGATAGTGAAAGCCGGATGTGGTTTCACTTGAATTTGATACGCACCAGAGCCTTTGAGGAAGCCGTAAAAGTGAATGAGCCACAAGAGGCGAGCGACTTACGAGAGAAAATACGCGACATGTTCCTCCAAGAGGAAAGTATCACACAAATAGAAATGACAATGAAGGAAGTTCAGACGGAGTTTTTCTCCGCTAAAACTTCTCAAAAGTGGATACAAGAAATGCTGAAGGACTATATCAACGTGGACCTGATGCGCGACAGTGACGGGCTGGCAGTGTTTAAGCGCGGCGAGTACATAAAATATGAATACAATGAAAATGTGAACGAATGGGAGCGGAAGGTGAAAAAATACCGGGGGCGACCATACTTATTTGAACGGGCGAAATTTATTGACCCCTCAGTAGATAAGGCTTTAGACAATTTCGATATCGCCGATTTACAAAGTACAACAACAGACGAAAATTTACCTGATTGGGTCATTGGAAACGATACGGTGGAAATGTCCACCCGATAAAAAGATTTTAAAAAATTAAATCATAGCGATTCAGACCGTTTGCTGATAGGGGAAAACAAGATTTTAAAACAATTTTCGATTTTCCCTATTTTTTTGTTTCTAAAAAGTCGGTTTTTCTGTGGGTTGTTTTTCATGTTGACAATGTTGACATTTCTTTTTTTTAATTTATAAAATATTGAAAGTCAATGAGCTGTAAAGGTTTTTTTGTGTCAACATGGTTGTCAACATGGGTGGTAGATGTTGACAGCCTGTCAACCTCCCAAAAAAATGGCATGTTGACAATGTTGACAAATTGTAACTAATTGACTATCAAATAGTTACAAGGCTAAAAAGCCACCAAATTTAATTTGTCAACATGAAAGTGAACCGCAAAAAAATTAAAAACGATGTTGACAAGCTTTAAAAAAACTTAAAACATTTTACAACAAACTAAATCTCAGCACCATGACATTAAAAATAGAAACATCTGCAATAGATCCTCAGCTGATAGCTGACCTCGAAGCTCTATTGGAAGTAAGAAAAGTCACGTATGAAAAAATGCTCCAAGAGGAGCGAGCCGACAGGCACACCTGCGGCTTAATGTATCGCAGCATAGCAGATGCTATTCATCTGCTCAAATGTGAGCCACACAGATTAGAAAGGTCGTTTGTAATCCTTTTACTCAAAAGTCAAATAGACCGCTACAAAATCACCGAAAACACTAACCGCATCAATCTTTTAGAAAAAACAATTAAAACTTTATCAAAATGGCAGTCCTAAAATTCAACAAAAACTGGAATCGCAAACTCGACGGCGAGTATTTCACCACCTTCCGGCTCGACGGGGCATATCACCGCAAAGGGCAGGTCTATGACGTGCAGCTCAACGATACGCCGCTGGGCAGGTGTATCTGCATGGATAAAAAAACACTGAAGCTGGAGCAGGTCAACGATTGGATAGCCGCGCTCGATGCGGGCACCGATGCGAAAGGCTTCAAGGAAATTGTCCGGGTGATGTATAAGAACACAGTGCCGGATGTGAATGCGGCGGACTTTTGTTTGTTGCTGATGAAGAAATTGAAGTAAAAAAAAGTCACTTGAACAATCAAGTGACTCCAACAACGACGTAGCTTAAACACGAAACGGTATTACAGAGATGTAATACAACACAGTGCAAATATATAAAAAAAATGTTGTTTAAAATTAAAAAAAGAAAAAAACTATGGTCAATTGGGCTGAATTAAAAGAGGGCTACTATTGGGCAAAAGATGGGGAACGCATGTATTTTAATTTGATTATTAATTTACATGGTAAATCTCCATTTTTTAGAATCCGCGCTTGGGACACGTGGAAAGATGTCATTATAGAAAATTTCGAACCTTCGAAAATCATAGAAGTGTCGAAAATTGAGCGTCCGGAGTCCTAAATTTATTTTATCACATCATAAAAAAATAGATATGCAATACAGTCCAAAATTAAAGAACGCGATGTCTGAAATTAAAGCCATTCTTGAAAAACACGACATTGCGGGCTTAATAGTCCTGCATACTGAGGGGGGGCTATCTGAATATTTGATGAAGATTGATCCTGGTTATTCGGTAGCTAAATTTAAGGATCAAGAAACCATTCGTTTTAAGGCGAAGCTGCAAGAAGATTTTCAGGGCAATCGCCGACTTATGGAACATAAACTTGCCAACACAGCGGGCATGCTCAAACATTTATCGGAAGTGGGAGGGAATCTGGTGTTAGGTTTGATGGAGGTGTCAGACCAATTCGATAAAATAGTTGCCGCGGAACATGGCAGCATTTCGCACATTTCTCAACGGGATTTAGATAATTGATTTTCAACACTCATAAAAAAAAATCATGGATAAAATAAAAGTAGGTTTAAAAATTCGCTCAAAACACCTGAAAGGCGTTGCTATTGTTGAAAAAATAGACGAAGCGAGTAATATTCTTTATGTCAAAGTTCAAATGTTTACTGATATTAGATTTATGAATGAATCCGATTTGACATGCGAATTTTGGAACGAATGGAATTTGCAACATACAATTTGGGGATTTGAAAACAAAGAGTATTGGGAAGTAAAAGAGTGTCAAGGTTGTAAGCATATTTTGACAAATGAATATTTTGATGGCAATAGCGACCGATGTGTTTTGTGTTAATTGCCAAGAACGTTTGCACCCCCGACGGGTGGCGCGTTTGGTTTTGTGTTGAGCATTTGCGCTGCCTGTGCGGGGGTGCGGTGTTCTGTGCCGTTTTTTTTTGATTTTTTAGTGGTCATACCCCCCTCAGTATAAACGCGATTTTTCACCTTTAAATTAATATTTTCTATGCTTCCCGATGGCTATACAAAGTGTTCTGATTTGCTGCCCGAAGAAAATAGCGGACAATTCTTAGGCGTTTGCTTAAATCCGTTTTTCGGCACGTTTACAATAACTTATGATGTTGTTTTTTTTGAGGACGGCTACTTTCGCAGTTGGTCAAATTCTCAACCTTGCTTAGTAATAGCATGGAAAAGGATTGAAGATAATATCAAAAAAGATATGTTTCCCGAATTGACCGAGGTTTTCAACTCACAAAAAATTTGGGTTGAACAAGGTAGAAAGCAATTTGGCAATGATGTCTTTTTGCCTTCTGTTTGGAAGTATCATTAATTTACTTCCTTTCATTCAATCAGCGAACTGTGCTTTTTTTTATTTTTATGGCACAGAACACCAAGATTACTGACGTGCGACGTTAGGAGCATGTTCAGTAATCGGCTGTTCGACGCAAGTTTTAAAATGACAGAATTTCCTACAAATGCGTGAAATTCTGTCATTTTTTCACCCCCCTCAGTATCAATCTTAGTTTTTAATTCAAATACCCTTTTTATGTTATTTTTTGGTAACATCTTTGCAAAGTCAATAAATAGATGTAATATTGTGATGCAGTAAGCGTTTCAGTTTGAAACCACCCTCTATATTTTTTACATTTAAGACTACAATAAATACACTATCAACTACCCAAACGTCTTAGTTATGTCAGCAGCCATTCAAGAAAACATTTACACGCAAGAGCACATGTTCGACCAGTTGATTGGCAAAATCAGCGAACACAAGGCTATGATATTAGACAAAAAAGCCCCTCCGGACTTAGTTCATTTCTACAACCTTGTCCGTGTTGGGACTCAAACTGAATTGAGTTCTCATTTGGCGAATGCTGTTCAACAAGACTTTTTAAGCAGAATTATCCCGGCTTTTATCAGTGAGATAGCTGACATTCCTCATAATAAAATAGCTTTTGATTACTCGAATAATGAGATATTGGTATGGGTGGAATTAAAAGATGATGATTGGGATTCTGAAAAGGGCTTTATTTTGGCTGCGGCTAAAATCAATGCGGACTATCATCAATATAACTACGATATTACTATCACTTTTGTCGAAGAAAGCGATGGTTTAGATGTGCCTAACCATTATCATCAAATATAATTATAAACCCCCAAAACGTCTCCATTTTGCCACGTTTCAACGACCACATTGAACAAGCTAAGAAAAATTTCAGGTTCTTGTCAATCATTAATCAAACCGCTCCGACTCATTTTGATTGGCAAGTAACAACTTGTTTTTATACGGCTCTGCATCTTGTTAATGCCCATTTAGAAAAGGGTGGCAATATGCAATTCAGAAACCATAGTGCTGTTAAGCACGTTATCAGCCCCTTTAGTAATATTGCTGCTTTAAAAATGCCTCCTGAGGAATATGCTTGTTATGAGTCACTCTTTTCATTGTCCAGGCGTGCCCGGTATCTTATTAATGACAAAGATGGGCATTTGGAATCAGCTGACGCCTTTTTTACTTACGATAAACATTTGGCAAAATCTATCCGGCATTTGGATAAAATAGCTCAATATTTTACGAAGTTATATGATTTCGATTTCCCAGAAATAAATGTCAAATGTTCGCATTTGAACCAAAGTAACATTAAATTCTTTAAAGTGACTTAAATGTCGTTTTATACACCAAAAGCCGACTTCTTACTGAGGGGGTCGGCTTTTTTCTATTCAGGGCTTTAATTTATCTATTGCACCCCAATAATCTTTTGGTGCAAAATAGGCTTCAGTTTTAAACTCTCCCTTGACAAGTGGATTAGACGAACTTTTAGTTACTTGTAAATGCCAGCCGCTTGGTAGGCGTGGATTTGCCATTATTTCATTCATCACGGCTTCTGTAGCTTCGGTTTCAGAATGGTATATGGTAATAATCAATATTTCTGTTGACCTCATAAGTTTTAAAGACAAAATTAGGCTTTTTGCATCCTTTTATCTATTATACTGATGGGGTATTTTTGCTATATAGGTTTCATGTAATAGTGTCAAAATAGTTTTTAACTCCTGCAAAGATAGTTGCCCAAAGACTTGACTATGCCCCGCAATACCTCGTACTTTGATGTATAATTAAACGATATAAATAATTAAAAATCAAGGTATTATGCAGCAAGTAATTAATAATATAATCAATTTACAAGACACTAAAACGGCGAAAATCATAGCACTTTTGGAGCTTGGATTGACAAGGAAACAAATCGCCGAGCTTCAGATTCTCGGAAAATACGGTGCGATTCAGAATGTGTTCGCAAAATGGCAAGCGGCTCGGTTATCTCAACCGAGCCGCTTGCTTTTTACGCCTACGGCATTTGACCGTAAGTTTGGAATCGAGATTGAAGCCTACGGTGTTGAAAAACGCATAGTGATAAGGGCCATCAATGAAGCTGGAGTGGAGTGCCACGACGAAAGCTATAACCACGATACGCGCCGCCATTGGAAAATAGTGAGCGATGGCAGCTTAACCGGGCAATATGCTTTTGAGATAGTCAGCCCGATTTTGGAAGGTGAAAATGGCTTGGCGCAATTGAGAACGGTAAGTGAGGTTTTGGTCAGGCTACAAGTCAAAATCAATAGAACCTGCGGACTGCACGTGCATTTTGATGCCGAAATGATGACGCTACCGACTTGGAAAAACCTCCTTTTCAATTATGCCAGCCTTGAGGATATTATTGATACGATGATGCCACAAAGCCGCAGGGGTGACGTGAACACTTACTGCAAATCATTGAAAATTGCCAATTTGAACACGAAGCTGAATGCGGCGACCACGATACAGCAAGTGACCGCTATTTTCCCGAGCCGCTATCATAAGGTGAATACTCAAGCCTACAGCCGCCACAAAACAGTAGAATTTAGACAGCATTCAGGCACGATTGAAGCGGAGAAAATGGTGAACTGGATTATATTTTTGCACAATTTGGTGTCATTTTCTGAAAACAATAAGGTAGAAAACGCTACCTTTGAAACATTCAAAAACTTTAATAACAGCGAGGTGGTTAATTTTTATCACCAACGCATTCAAGATTTAGCCGCATGATGATTCAAAAATATATCTTGGCGGATGATGGCAGCTCCATGGAAGCTGCCACACCGCTTGAGTTGGTTCGGAAGCTACGAGACAGTGGAAAATTCACCCGAGATGAGATGTTGGACGAATACATGGAGGGTTTCGCTAAACGACAATTTGAGTATTCAGGTGCGGAAATCCGGACGGACACCACTGAGAACTTTGTGGCGGATTTGTTGAGGATTGGGTTTCTGACAGTCGTAGATTGACATTTTAGAATTTATATCGTTTTCGTTTTGAGAGCCGACGCCTGTATGAGGGGTCGGCTTTTTTTGTGTGTCCTTTAAGGTGATTCAGTATTAAACCACCTTTGTTTTATGAATACTGAAATGCCTAAAATAAGTCAGCAACAAATGCTGGTGGAGGTGGAAATGTCGAATGGTAAGCCTTTCTTAATTAAGTTTATCGCGGCTGAGGATGGGCGTTTGTGTGTCATTGAGCGGGCGATGTACGGCGGGCAAAAGAGGGAGGAACGTTCAAAATCTTTTGTGGAGAAACGCAAGTACACGCCATCCAAACTCAAAGACCGGGCAAAGTTGCCCATCACCAATTTAGATGCACCTGAAGGAGCGGCTTTTAGGACGCCTTTTATATCGCACATTATTCAGTTCAATCATTATCGTGTAATGAAATAACCCCAAAAAATGACTAAAAAGAATTTAAAACTTGAAAAGGTAGGCGAGCGCATCTATATGTCGAGAGTAGGTGGCGCGATTGTGCAATTTACAAGCAAACGCAAATCGTTTGAAACGGGGCTGGTCAACACCGTTCGAGTAGGGACTGCCAGTGCCGAAATTATGTACAATGGCAGAAATAATAACCTCCCTCAAGAGCGGGAACGCATGATTCAGAAAAATGCGTACTTGCCTAATCTGCACATCGTTCAGCGCAATTTGCTGCTGGGTGATGAGTTTATTGCTTTTAAGAAAATTAGAGAGGGTGGTGTGACACGGATAGAAGAGGTGGACTTTCCGAAGAAATTGACGGACAAATTTTCACTTGATTTTATCAATAGCATCAATGAAGACATTGCAAATGAGTATGTCAAGCACTCGCAAGCTATCCCTCAGTTTTTGTGGAAAAAAGACAATACCATTATTGAAAGCGGCATCAAAGTATTGCGGAACACGGATATGCGTGCCGAACGGCAAAACGCCGATGACGGTATCATTAAAAACTGGTATTGGTCTAACTCATGGGTGAGTAAAACAGAAATGTTGAAAAAGCCTG
>JANPGW010000217.1:0-11809 GCA_031424115.1 Saprospiraceae bacterium
GATAGAACCTATTCTCCAAGAAAACGACCATCGCTTCGTACTTTTTCCTATTAAGTACGATCAAATTTGGAAAATGTATAAACAAGCAGTTGCCTCTTTTTGGACTGCCGAAGAAGTGGATTTACACGCTGATTTACAAGATTGGGAACACAAACTGAATAACGACGAGAAACACTTCGTCAAGCACGTTTTGGCTTTTTTCGCAGCTTCTGACGGCATCGTGAACGAAAATTTGGTGTTGAACTTCATGCGTGAGGTGCAAATTCCGGAAGCCCGTTGTTTCTATGGCTTTCAGGTGGCAATCGAAAATATTCACGCCGAAATGTATTCGCTTTTGATTGATACCTATATAAAAGACCCAGAAGAAAAAGACTTTTTATTCAATGCCCTCACCAACCTCCCTTGTGTGGAGCGAAAAGGACGCTGGGCATTGAATTGGATAGAGAATTCGCCGACATTCGCTCACCGCTTAATTGCTTTTGCGGCGGTAGAAGGTATCTTTTTCTCCGGTTCTTTCTGCTCCATATTTTGGTTGAAAAAACGCGGTTTGATGCCGGGCTTGTCTTTCTCAAATGAACTTATCAGCCGTGACGAAGGGTTACACTGCGATTTTGCTTGTTATTTATATTCGATGATGGAAAACAAACTTGACCCGAAAGAGGTAGAAGCCATCATCACGGAAGCAGTGACGATTGAAAAAGAATTCGTTACGGATGCCTTACCGGTATCCTTGATTGGTATGAATGCCGCTTTGATGTCTGAATATATTGAGTGCGTTGCGGATAGATTGCTCGTATCTTTGGGCAATGAGAAAGTATATGGTACGCCGAATCCATTCCCGTGGATGGAAATGATTTCGTTGCAAGGCAAAACGAACTTCTTTGAAAAACGCGTGGGCGATTATCAAAAAGCCGGTGTGATGAACATCAAAGAAAGTAAAGTCTTCTCAATGGAGGATGATTTTTAAAATCCTTCATACTGTCCGAAAGGACTCCTTCGGAGAGGAAGTAAGTGAACGCAAATTACATCACAATTATACATCACACTTTCAACATGGATAGTGCATACGTTGAAAAATACGAGAAAAACTTCTGGCGATTGATTGAAAAATCGAAAGAAGAAAATGAAACGGCTAAAGAACAAGTTGAAGAGCTTGTTGCCAACCTTTCAATCAAGTCGGAAGACGAACTTTTGGCTTTTGAAATCAATCTGCGGAAGCAACTCAAAGCCTTGAATTTGTCTTCCATGGTGGAGTTGTGTACTATTTTGAGTAGCAAGCACAAAGTCGAGAAAGACCGAGTTCACTTCGAGAAAAAGCCTGGCTTGAATGGCTTCTTGTATTTTCGCTGCTGGTTGATTTTACAAGGCAAAGACATCGTCGAGGTGGCTTTATCCGATATTGAAAAATTGGTGGACACGGACATTAACATTGAATCCGTGAAGGCGGAAGGTCTTTTGCGGGTAGCACAAGACGCCTTCAGCAATGACGACGAGGATGAAACTATCCTGAAAGCAGCTAATAAATTTGATAAAAAATTGAATTACGATTTGGTGGAAGTGCTACCGGATGATGAGGTTAATTATGCGGATTTGGACAAAAAATACCCGATTTTGGTGAAAACGGTGGTGGAATTGGGGGAGTGATATGGAAATTCTGAAGGAAGCCCGTTTTGCGGCTCTGCCGCGAATACTAAATTGTTGTATTGAAAATTCTACCGAACTGTCGGGGCTATGCCCCTTTGGGAGGTCAGAAATTTCAACATACTGAGGGGGGTAAAAAGGACATATCACTGATAGTTCGGTAGGGAATTGCACCTATTTTCCTTTACTATGCCAGAATGTTCAAAAAAGTGAGGGAGTAAAAGGGGCATTGCCCCGACAGTTCGGTAGGAAATTCGGTAATATCCCGATACAACCGCGGCAGAGCCGCACAAGAGTTATAAAAACATATAAAGAGAAAATGGCAAACACATATACACAAATTCATATTCAATTGGTTTTCGCAGTCAAATACAGAAATGCATTAATCAATTCAGAAATTAAAGATAGATTTTATCAATACATCATTGGTATTATTAATAATACAGAGCATAAATTATTGATTATCAATGGAAAATGCCTGACCATGTTCATATATTATTAGGTTTTAGACCAACACAATCTTCATCTGATTTTGTTGAAATGGTAAAAGGCAGTTCATCTAAGTGGTTAAATGAGCAAAAGTTATTAAAATATAAATTTGCTTGGCAAAAGGGGTTTGGTGGTTTTTCATACACTAAAACAGATGTCCTAAAAGTAACTCGGTATATCGAAAATCAAGAGGAGCACCACAAGAAAAAAACGTTTAGAGACGAATATTTAGAAATGTTGAAACGTCATGAAGTAGAATTCGATGACAAATATGTTTTTCAAGATTTAGAATAAGCCCGTTTTGCGGCTCTGCCACGAATAAAAATCGTTGTATTGAAAATTCTACCGAACTGTCGGGGCTATGCCCCTTTGGGAGGTCAGAAATTTCAACATACTGAGGGGGGTAAAAAGGGGCATAGCCCCGACAGTTCGGTAGATAATCCAAAATGAGTTCGGTATTATCGCGGCAGAGCCGCACAAGATGTAAACAAGATTTAAAAAATATTAAACAGAATAATCCATAATTTCAATCATATCGCACCATGCAAGTAATAAAAAGAACCGGTAAGCGTGAAGAGGTCAGTTTTGACAAAATCACCGCGCGCATCAAAAAATTAAGCTACGGCTTAAATCCACTTGTGGAACCTTTAGAAATCGCCAAAAAAGTCATTATGGGCTTGTATGATGGCGTGACAACAACGGAATTGGACAACTTGGCGGCTGAAACATCGGCTTCCTTGGCGGCACAACATCCTGATTATGCCATCCTCGCAGCGCGAATTGCTGTTTCTAACTTGCACAAAAACACTGATAAGTCGTTCTCCAAAACCATGAAAGAACTCTTCAATTACATTGACCCTAAAACGGGCGATAAGGCGGGTTTGATAGGCGAGGAAACCTACAAAATTGTGCAAAAGCACAAAGACAGATTTGACTCTGCCATCATTTACGACCGCGATTACGAGTTCGATTATTTCGGTTTCAAGACATTGGAGCGCTCCTATTTGCTCCGTATGGAGGGTAAAGTAGTAGAACGCCCGCAGCAATTGTTCATGCGCGTGTCGGTGGGTATTCACGGTGAAGACGTCGAGGCGGCGATTGAAACGTACAATTTGATGTCTGAAAAATGGTTCATTCATGCCACGCCAACGCTTTTCAATGCCGGCACACCTAAACCACAATTGTCAAGCTGTTTCTTGTTGTCTATGACGGATGACTCCATTGAGGGCATTTTTGAAACATTGTCTCGTTGTGCTAAGATTTCACAATCGGCAGGCGGTATTGGTTTGTCTATTCACAACATCAGAGCGACGGGTTCATACATCAAAGGAACGGGCGGGCAGTCGAACGGTATCATCCCGATGTTACGGGTTTTCAACGATACAGCTCGCTACGTAGATCAGGGCGGTGGCAAGCGCAAAGGCGCATTTGCGGTATATTTGGAGCCTTGGCACGCTGATGTATTTGAGTTTTTGGAGTTGAAAAAGAACCACGGAAAAGAAGAGATGCGCGCGCGTGATTTGTTCTACGCTATGTGGATTCCGGATTTGTTCATGGAACGCGTAAAAGATGACAGAGAATGGTCACTTTTCTGTCCGAATGAAGCCCAAAAATTATTTGATACCTACGGTGGAGAATTTGAGGAATTGTATCATCGCTACGAGCGCGAAGGCAAAGCCCGTAAAACGGTACAAGCGCGGGAGTTGTGGCATAAAATTTTGGAGTCCCAGATAGAAACCGGCACTCCTTATATTTTGTACAAAGATGCCGCGAATAAAAAATCAAATCAGAAGAACTTAGGCACGATTCGTTCGTCGAACCTATGTACCGAGATTATGGAATATACATCAAAAGATGAAGTGGCGGTATGTAATTTGGCGTCTTTGTCATTACCAAAGTTTGTAGATGCTAAAAGAGGGGACTTTGATTTCAAAAAACTATTCGACATCACACGTGTGGTAACGCGCAACCTGAACAAAGTCATTGATATCAACTATTATCCGGTTGAGCAAGCGCGGTATTCCAACATGCGCCATCGCCCGATTGGTTTGGGTGTTCAGGGTTTAGCCGATGCGTTTATCCTCATGCGTTTCCCTTTTGACTCAATAGAAGCGCGTCAATTGAATAAAGATATATTCGAAACCATCTATTTTGCCGCCATGACTGAGTCTGTGGCTTTGGCTGAAAAGTTGGGACACTATGAAACATTCAAAGGTAGCCCCCTCAGTAATGGCGAGTTCCAATTCGATATGTGGGGCGTGAAACCTACTAATCGTTGGGATTGGAATGCCTTGCGTGAAAAAGTGGTGAAATTCGGCGCTCGCAATTCTCTTTTATTGGCACCGATGCCGACTGCTTCTACATCCCAAATTTTGGGCAATAATGAGTGTTTTGAACCTTATACAACCAATATTTATACCCGCAGAACTTTGTCGGGTGAACATATTGTGGTAAACAAACACTTATTGACTGACTTGGTTCGCTTAGGTATCTGGAATGAAGAAACCCGTGAAATCATCATTGCTGCCAATGGCTCTATCCAAAATATTGAAGGTTTGCCGGATAGTTTGAAACAATTGTATAAAACATCTTGGGAACTTTCAATGAAAGCTATTATTGACATGGCAGCCGATAGAGGGGCTTTTATCTGTCAATCGCAATCTTTGAACCTGTTCATGGAGAATGCATCGTTCACCAAATTGACGTCCATGCATTTCTACGCTTGGCAAAAAGGCTTGAAAACCGGTATGTATTATCTGAGAACACGTCCGGCAGTTGATCCGATTAAGTTTACATTATCCGCTAAACATCAACGCGCGCGTTTTGCTACCGTCGAGGAAGCCGCTACATTCGCTGTTTCGGATAATACGACGAATTTAGAAGACCTTAATCAGGTAAAAATTGACTTCAGCAATATCAAAACGCCGACCGCACAAGACTTGTTGCAAGAAGAGAATTTTCCAAATGCCTGCAGTTTAGACGATCCGGATTGTATGGCATGTAGTGCTTAACAGTTGTGAGGTGTATTTTAATTGATTATGAGAAACACCTTTATACCAAACTGCACATAACCATATTCACTTTTTCTATAGTTGAAAAACCTAAGTGAAACCAGCGGACTTGACATTGTCAAGTTCGCTTTTTTTGGGTATTTATTCACTCATCTTTTTCAAAACAAGGGGTTCATCTAACTTAGCCGCAATCTGACTGAAAAAATCACGGAATGAGGTATAAGCACCGGCAGCAAAAGTCGTTTTTCTAACATTCAATTTGATATTGATAGTGATAACATTGTCTTTTTGGGTGATATTGTAATTAAATACAGCTTCACCACCCTGAAAAGAGAGATTCAAAGGTTTCGGCATTTCTTCGATTTTATAACCTGTGGGCAGCGTAAAAACAGTTGTCAAGCGGTCGCCAAATGGATAAGTAAATTCAATTGGATAGGTTCTGGTTGGAGATTTGAAAGGATTGACATCCCAATCGAATTGTAAAATTGGTTTGACATAAATAAATGCTCCGTTAATTTGTCCCGCTTCTGGGATATTGAATGCAATATTTTCTTTGAGCGGGAGATCCACATTTTCGTAATTATCCACCGCAGCCGAATCAACCACCCATTCCGATTTTTTTTGCAAAGACTCCTTATACGGTTTTTTATTGGCATCTAAAAGTCGGGTGCGCTCTTTCAATGCTTCATAGCCCTTGTACTGAAAATCAACACTGCCGCTACATGTGCCTTTATCCGTGAGGGTAATATTGACTAAACCCACTTTGTCACTCAATGACGGGACTATAGGGATCCATTTGCTACTTTTTTTCTTCAAAAACCAGCCCTCTCCATTGAGAGCTTCCAACCTAATCATGCCCAATGGACGGAGAGTACTGCCGGCATCTAACAAAAGAAATCCCCCGTTGCCCGTTTCTACGTGGACTATGACATGGTTAAATTGGTCTATTATCGGGAATTCTTTGTACACTTTTTCGTGGCTGCGCGTGCTTAACAATACCGGATTCGCTTCCAAACCGGCTTCTCTGAGCAAACCGGTAAGCAGCAAATTAATCTCTCCGCTGCTGCCTTCCGGATTTTTTAGTAGTTCATCACCTGAACGATTTGCCCAAATACTCAGGCGACCGTTCCAACTGAAATTCTTATTAACCCAATCATAAATACGTTTTATTTTCTCCGCTGTTGAATCACTATCTTGAAAAGCAGGTCTCAGTTTTTCCCATACCTTATTGAAATTGGACTTTTTTAGGTATCTCTTGCCCAAATCGCTGTTGTCTAATAAGTCATATTCCGTTTTATCCCAATCAGATAGGATTTTTGACTCTCCACCGGTCAGTAAATATTGCTTTGACAATTGAAAGCGCATCCGCGTGTAGTAATTATTCAAAGTTGAAACGAAGGCTTCGTCTCTCAAACCCGGCTGATTGTGGGTATAGAAACTCACTTTGGTTCTTTGTTGACTGGCGGAGGTAGTTCCGTTCAGGTTAGAATACACCGGTTTAGTAGATTTTAGATTTTCTTGCCCTTGAAATAAAAATGCATACTCAAATCGGGACTCAATATCAAGCGATAGTTTACTGGCTCGGGTCGGAATTTTTTCTTGAAAATACCATTCTCTAAGTTCGAGCAGATTTTTCGACGATAAAGTATATTGATATTCTATGATAGAACCTTCGGTAACGTTAGGAAAAGTAAATTTCAAAACCGACCATCGGTCATTAATTTTTTCGCGAATCACTGTTTTCGGTATAACAGGTGCCCGAACGCCGGATAATGAAATGGATTGACCTTTCGTAAAACTAACATTTTCAAAATTATCTTTTGAATAATACGGAATTTCCACGTTCGCTTCATTAAAACCTTCTTTTTTGAATATTTTTATGCGTTTATGCACTTGAAGTTCAAAACCTAAATCGTTGCTGATAGGTGTCATAAAAAGCTCGCCAATATTGCCTAAAACGACGGCAGCGGCTGAGGAATCTTCAGACCAAGTTTGCATTGTGATATCCTCCTTGGTGACCTGACTCCAAGTCATTTCGGGAACATCATTTTGTGAAAAAACTTGCTGAGATGCCAATAAGCAAACAATCAAAGAAGACAGAATACATGTCAAAGATTTCATACAAGGTTGGATAAGTTTAGTGGATAAAAGCCATCGAAATGGCTGAATTTAAGCTCGAATTTCCTGTATTGTGTTACGGACGTTCAATTGCAAATGTCTGTAAAAAAATTGATATTTAAATAAAGTAAATATATATTTTTTGAAAAATTTGTGATAAAATGTCTAAAGTAAGAGTTATTAGACAAGTCGGAATGCGTAGCTGCGAAAGGGCAAAAGAAGATTTTTTCTTTAAATTGTTAAAATTTCGTCAAAATCCCCATCATTCGCAAAAAAATGAACGGTTTTTGTTAGTTAAAGGATATAAATAAAATACCGTGTGATGAACAACAAATAATTTGACATCAACAAACCCAATTTATCACTCAATATTACTTTAACCTTTTAATTTAAAGTATGTGAATTAGAAATATTTTACCGACAAGTTTATCTTAATTGTTAAATAAAAATATGCTCAAAAATCATCCGCTAATTAGTCCCAATAAATGTCAGGTGTCTCACCTATACATTTATTTTGCTGTGCTAATAAGTTTGGTATGGGGAGCTTGTAATATTCAATATAAAAAATATCCTACTAACATTAATCCCCCTTTTGCGCTGAAAAAGCCCAAATCCCTTTTAGAATATAATAATCAGAGAATTGATGAATATTATTGGTTAAAAAACGCGAAGGACACAAACGTTCTTAATCTGTTGAAGGCAGAAAATGCTTATGCGGATAAAATGCTTACCCACACAGAAAAATTGCGCCAAAAGCTGATGGACGAAATCATTGGCAGGACGCAAAACACCTTTAAAAGTGCGCCCATAAAAAGCCGAGGATATTGGTATTATAATAGATTAGAAGCCGGTAGAGATTACCCGATTTATTGTCGTAAAAAAGAAAATTGGAATGCCCGAGAAGAGATTCTTTTAAATGTGGATAAAATGGCTAAAGGTTATGCGGTATTTCGACTCAATCAATTTCAAGTCAGCCCGGATAATAATTTTATTGCTTACCAATTGGATACAATAGGCGATAGAAACTATGTTTTGTTCATAAAGGATTTAAGAACGAATGAGATTATTGAGAAAAGTCACCGAAACATTAACAGTGAAGGATTTTTTTGGGCAAATGACAGTCAAACATTGTTTTATATCCAAAATGACGATATTGAGCGGGGCAACAAAGTCATGCAACATAAACTTAATAATGTTTTCGAGAAGGATCGGCTCGTTTATGAAGAAAAAGACAGCAGTTATTGGGTCACTCTGAGCCGCTCTCGTAGCCGTAAACTTCTTTTTATCACGTCCGAAAGTACCAAACAAACGGAAATAGCATTTATTGACATTGATAAACCCGATAGTCTGGCAAGGCGAGTCATATTATCCCGACAAAAAAACTTGTTGTATTATGTGAATCATTTTTCTGATGACAGTATTTATATTATTCACAATCGGAACGCGCCTAATTTTAAGCTTTCTAAAGCACCCCTCAGTATAGACGCATCAACGGAATTAATTTTTAAGGATTCTACCAGCATCAATGAATGGACGGAAGTGATTCCCCATAATGATTCATCTTTGTTAATGAAATATGAAATATTGGATAACTATCTGATTTACCAAAGTCGGGTGCAAGGCACGATAAAAATAAGCGTTGTTGATAGAACCACTCAAGAAAAAACCAAAGTAGATTTTGACGAAGATACTTATAATACTGAATTCTATATTGCCGATTATGACAATAGCAACATGGATTCCATTCGATTTTATTATCAATCCTTAAAAACGCCACTTACCACTTATAGCTATAATATTGTTACAAAGAAGAAGATAATTGTTGCTCAAAATGACATTGAAAATTTTTTCACGTCTAAATATGTCACCAAACGCCTGTGGGCTAAAGCTCGAGACGGTGCTGACGTCCCTATTTCAATCGTGTATAAAAAAGGAAATAAGTATCGGAATGGTCAAAACCCCTTACTTTTAACGGCTTATGGTGCTTACGGCTCTAATTTTGAAACCGACTTTTCACCTGAAATCATATCTTTATTGGATCGTGGTTTTACTTATGCTATTGCACATGTACGAGGCGGTCAGGAATTAGGCAGCCATTGGTACGAAAAAGGAAAGACCATTTATAAAAAAAATACCTTTTACGATTTCATTGATTGTGCAGATTATCTGATTCAAAATAATTATGTGGCAAGAGATAAACTTTGTGCAGACGGTGTAAGCGCGGGCGGTTTGCTACTGGCAGTAGCTATTAATGAACGACCAGATCTATGGCGCGCGGTTACACCGGATATGCCATGGACAGATGTTGTAACCGATGCTTTTGACCCTAATTTGCCACTTATTTCTTTGGAAGTTGACGAATGGGGTGATATCCATAAAAAAGACAATTACGATTATATGCTCAGTTGGTCGCCATATGACAATATCAAAAAAGCGTATTATCCCGCTATTTTGACCAATAGTGCCTTGTTAGATACTCAAGTTCCTTTTTACAGTCCCTTCAAATGGTCTATCAAACTGCGGGATAATAATTTGAGTTCCAAGCCTATTATTCACCGGTGTTTATTTTCAGCCGGTCACTCAGGTCCCTCAGCCCGTTATGAAAGAATGAGAGAAGTGGCAATTAAATATGCTTTTATTTTGAATGAATTGGGTATAACCCAGTGACATATTGGCTACATAAAGTCTAAAAACCCACAACTTTTATATTGAGTTGTGGGTTTTTGTTTATACTGAGGGGGGAATTTTTAGCTCATAAAGTTCAAAAATGATTTTTTTTTATTAATTTCATTAAAATCAACTCTTCAATATAAAAACATTTATTTTTGCACGCTTTTTAAAAACTGTTTTGAGTTTCAATTTTTGAGTTGTTTGTTAACTCAAAACCCAAAACTCAAAACTCAAATCATAAAGAAATATGTCTAAAATTCTCATTATTGGTGCGGGTGGCGTTGGTCAAGTGGTTGTCCACAAATGCGCTCAACATCCAGAAGTATTTAGCGAGATTATGCTCGCAAGCCGTACTAAATCCAAGTGCGATAAAATAGCAGAAGGCGTAAAAGCGCAATATGGTGTAGATGTGAAAACGGTTGGCATCGATGCCGAAGATGTACCTGCCTTGACCGCTCTTTTAAAAGAATATCAGCCCGTTATGGTCATTAATGTGGCATTGCCCTACCAAGATTTGACTATCATGGATGCATGCCTCAATGCAGGTGTTCACTACTTGGATACCGCCAATTATGAGCCAAAAGACGTGGCAAAATTTGAATATTCATGGCAATGGGCTTATCAAGACCGTTTCAAAGAAGCGGGTTTGATGGCAGTTTTAGGATGTGGTTTTGACCCTGGTGTGACGAATGTGTACACAGCTTACGCTGCCAAACACCATTTCGATGAAATTCATGAACTCGATATTGTAGATGCCAACGCAGGTTCGCACGGTAAGGCATTTGCTACCAATTTCAATCCAGAAATTAATATTCGTGAAATCACTCAAAACGGTCGCTATTTTGAAAATGGCGAATGGGTCGAGATTCCACCGCATAGCGTAAGAAAGGATTTGAATTATCCTGAAATAGGACCTAAACCAAGTTACATCATCTACCACGAAGAGCTTGAAAGTTTGGTAAAAAACTTCCCAACTTTGAAACGAGCGAGATTCTGGATGACATTTGGTGATGAATATTTAACACATTTAAGGGTTATCCAAAATATCGGTATGGCTGGCATCGAACCGATTGATTTTCAAGGTCAAAAAATCATTCCTTTAGAGTTTTTGAAGGCAGTTTTGCCGAATCCGGGTGATTTAGGAGAAAATTATACAGGTTGGACGTCCATCGGTTGCCGCATCAAAGGCATCAAAAACGGTGAAGAAAAGACTTATTACGTCTATAATAATTGCAGTCACAAAGCCGCTTATGAGGAAACAGGTACTCAAGGCGTGAGTTTCACAACTGGCGTACCCGCAATGATTGGTGCCATGATGATGGTGACAGGCGAGTGGAAAGGCGCCGGCGTATGGAACGTCGAACAACTCAATCCAGACCCATTCATGGCAAAATTGAATGAATATGGTTTGCCTTGGCATGAGCAACATAATGTGGATTTGGAGGTGTGATTTTAGTAGTCAGTTTTTTAGTAGTCAGTAGTCAGATTGTTGAACTAAAATGGTAAATTTGCTATCTGGCTACTAGAAAACTGATTACTAACTATTAAAACACCACTATGAGATTTCAAAAATTTGGGGATATTATTGCTTGGCAAAAAGGTCAAGATTTAGCTATTTTTACTTATAAATTGTTTTCGAATAACAGAGATTTTAGCTTTAAAGACCAGATTTGTAGGGCATCTGTTTCGGTATCGAATAATATTGCTGAAGGTTTTGATAGAGGCTCTAATAAAGAGTTTCAAAGATTTTGTATATTTCAAGAGCGTCAGCAAGCGAAGTTAAATCGATGTTTTATTTGGCTAAAAAGCTTGAATATATCAACGAAAATGATTTTAACTTAGGCATATCACTTTCATCCGAAATAGGGAAAATTATAAAT
>JANPGW010000218.1:0-7387 GCA_031424115.1 Saprospiraceae bacterium
TCTTAACTTTTGACCATTATGCTCATAGGCTACGCGCGGGTTTCTACCTTTGACCAAAACCCGGACTTACAAAAAGACGCGCTCGAAAAAGCAGGGTGCGAAAAAATATTCACCGATACCATCAGTGGCACGGTATCTCAAAGACCCGGGCTGACTAAAATCAAAGAGATACTTCGTAAAGGAGATACTTTGGTCGTTTGGCGTTTGAACCGTCTTGGACGATCGCTCAAAGACCTCATAGATTGGATGAACTATTTGGATACTGAGGGAGTCGCTTTGAAAAGTGTGCAGGAGTCCATTGACACATCAACGGCGACGGGAAAACTCGTTTTTCGTGTTTTTGGCGCGCTGGCAGAGATGGCTATGTCCGTGATTATGTGCCAAAACCCCAAAAGTGAAAACAGCACTTTCTACACCATATATATAATATGTGTAGGCAAGTCATAAACAGGTTTTTAGTTATTGTTTTCTCAATGACTTTTATCGTAAAAACGCCCCTTTTTGCGATAACTTTTCCTCACCCTTTTGCTATTCTCCTCTTTTTTTCAAAATAAAGCGTTTAAAAACTAAACAAAATATTAATAATAGAACAAATTAAAACGAATCGTATAAATTTGGTTCTAATTTTGCAGCATACTATTTGAAAAAAAAGATGAAATTATGATACCAAACTCAGCTCTGTTCCAAACCATTAAGGTGTATCCATGTGTCGAATCGCCACACGTATGTAGTATAGATATTACATACATACCGATGCAAACATCAGTCATTAAAATATCAAACACCTAAGGAGGTTTTTGATACACTTTTTAAGTAATTTGTACTATCTTAATAGCATGAGTGTTTTCACCTTAGTTCTCACACTTTTTTGCCCGAAAAAGGGGATGTACTTCACAGAATTACTAATTCTATCTCAAGATAGTTTTATAGTAAACAATATCACATCAAGAAAGCGTCCGATATTCGCTCGGTTTCATACCCGTTTGTGCTTTAAAAAAACGGGCAAAATCGCTCGGTTCATTGCGCCCAATTTTGAAAGCAATTTCTGAAACCGTCATATTGGTTTGTTTTAAAAGGACTTTTGCTTCCAAAATGAGCATTTCACTCAATAAATCGTGGGCAGATTTACCGAGCGTACTTTTAACACATTTATTCAAATGATTGGGCGTTACAGCGAGCATATCGGCATAATCTGATATTTTTTGTTTTTGATAAATATGTTGAGATAGCGCATTTTTATATTGTTCGGTCAAAATTGAGGCCGCATTTGAAGTAACATACTGAGGGGAGGCAATAAAGGCATTGAGTTCTGTGAAAAGAGCCATTAAATAAACCCTTAGTATTTCGTAGCGACATTCTGCACCTTTTTTATACTCCTGTTCAAGCCTGAAAAGTAAAATCACAAGGGCTTCTTTTGCTTTTTCATCTACGGTAACTAGTGGATAACAATTAAAATTGAGAAAAGAAAAATCGCTCAACAAATCTTTTAATCGATAATCAGAGGTCAATAAATCAAGACTAAAATGGCAATAATAACCCTCTGCTTCTGGGCTAATGACCTCGTGGGTCGTGATTTCGTAAGCCGGAATGAAGAAAAAAGTATTCGCCCCAAACTCATATTTGTTCAAGCCTTTGCTGCGAATACTTTTCCCTTTTGTCATAAAAAAAAAGTTAAAAAGCGTAATTCTGCGTGGAATTAAATCCGATTTCATAGGGAATTTAACTAAACGAATATATTCTTCAATACGATTGATGTGAAAAATATGGTGTGCGGGGGCAATAAATGAAGGTAAATGCACTCCTCCATTGAATAAATCCGTTTCTAATTCATACGGATTGTAGGTTTGTATAAAACTTTCTTTCATCATTGCCTGACTATTTTTACAGTAATTCTACCACTTTTTCAGCAGACCGTACTGCCATTGCTACACTTGTCAAAGTCGGATTGGAAGTCGTTGCCATTGGAATCACGCCGTTCCCGCCCACAAATAAATTGTCAAAATCCCATACTTGTGAGTAGGTATCACATACTGATGTGCCATCATTCGCTTCGCCCATGCGCGTTGTGCCTTCATAATGTAACGAAGTTCCAGCTGGCATGAGTGTTTGGTCACCATCTTTTATCACTTTTCCGAAAGCTTGGACGGCTTGGGTTTGCATAGCTTTTGCTTGCTCGATGGCTTTTTTATCCCCCTCAGTATAGGCAAATTTAAAACTCATTTTTGGCATTCCAAGCCAATCCGTTTCTGTTTCTGAAAATTCAATGCAATCTGCATATTGTACTTCTTTCAAACAACCCCATCCCAGACCTACGATGTGTTTTGGGGTTAAGGATTGGGGATTGGATTCAACGGTCGTTTTCAAAGGTGACAAATCCATGTGCATAATCTGTCCGTGAAATGGATGATGAGGCGCATCAAAAGGCACCCAAAAGACGCCAATTGTAGGGTCAGTTCGGGTATTAGGGTCATAAGCCTCACCAACTGTTTTATGCACTAAATCGTCTTTTAATTCAACAAAAGTAAAAATAAAAGGGTGTTCATTCAAATAATGCCCCAATGCTTTTGGGCGAATACCCGAAGCCCATAATAACTGTGGTGTTCGCAAAGCATCGGCTGCGACGATAATTATTTTGGCTTTTATTTCTTCTTGCTCACCTGTTGATAAATGTTCAATCAAAGCACCCGTAATTTGATTTCGGGATTCGGATTTCGGGTTTTGGCTCTGTGTTTCTGAAACCAAAAGCTTTCTACAGATTGTTTCAGAGCGGATTTCAAAATTACCTTCGTAATTAGGTTCAGCCATTTCACCTAAAACCAAATCAGAGCCTGTCCAGTACCGTTCGCCTTTTTCATCAGTTTTACAGGCCAAAGGCATTGGCTGGACTTGTCGGTTAGGTGATAGTTTTTCATTGAAAACACTACCTAAAGTGCGTAGAATTGCTAAACTCTCGGGCGTTTCAGCGAATGCTTTTTGAGTTACATGGAGTAACTCTTTTGCTTTTGAAAATGCTTTTTCGTAGTCATCTTCAGGAATAAACGGTATGCGTTCGGCATTGCCTGGGCTTGGGCATGCACACGTCCAATGTGCGCCCATGCCGCCGATATTACTCGACATGGAAGCCGAAGGCATTTGATTTTGAGCTAAATCTTCGGGCGTATCAGTTGCCAAATGCGTACCTGCTCGTGCTAAAATATCTGCATTCAATTCTCCTTTTTGTACCGCTTGAGCACGTTGAGCCACCGAAATATTAGGATAAGGCGTTTGTTTAGGGCCTTGTGATTTTATTTGAGCTTGTACCTGCCCCTCCGCATCAGTTATGTTTTTGATGTGCTGCCCAGCTTTATCCGTTAAGCGAGGACCTAAGTCAATCATCAAAATTTTAACTCCCCGTTTAGCTTCTGAAATCATACGGGCATATGTTGCGCCTATTGGACCACTACCAATTATTAAAACATCTACTTCTTTTTTCATTTTTTTTTCATTTAAAACATCGGATGCGGATTAACAGCATTTTCGGGAACAGGCTGTAAAACGTCCCAATGTTCTACTATTTTACCATTTTCTAATCTAAAAATATCAGCAACTGCGCCGCCTAATGCGGTTTTATTCATTTGACCGTGCAAGTGAACAACTGCTAAATCACCATCCACTAATATTCGCTTGATATCAAAACTGGCATCTGGATTTGAAAATTTGGGTTCAAGCATTTCAATAGCCGCTTCTCGACCATCTAAAATATTGGGGTTGTGTTGAATATAATTTTCAGAAACATATTCCATAAAAGCTTTTCTGACATTTTTTTGTCGGTAAAAAATGTCGGCAAAGGCTTCGACTATTTGCCTGTTTTGTTCTATTAAAATATGTCTGTCCATTTTGATTTTTACCCTCAGTATTTTGCCTATTTTTAAAAATTATCAACCTCCAAATAAGCATTTAAAAGCGCTTTTTCACCTTCAATTCCTTCTTTTGAATTGTAATGCTCCATGCCGAAAATGAATTCTTTACCATCCGCTTTCGCCTTTTCGTAAATATGCTTAAAAACTTCTTTATGTTTAATTTCTCCCGTTCCTGGCTCGAAACGCTGCGGCACATCACCTAACTGAAAATAGCCAATTTCATCCCACACCAAATCAATATTGTGCTGTAAACGCCCTTCGTTTTGTTGTAAATGAAACATATCAAACAATATTTTGCACGACGGGCTGTTCACTTCTTTTGCCAATAAATAGCATTGCGCTGACGTTTTGAGATATACTTGCGGCGGATAGCTCAAAGGCTCTAAAACCATGACCATTCCGTGGGGTTCAAAAATTTCCGCTGCTTTTCTAAGCGTTTCGGCCACATTGGCAGTCTGAACTTCGTAAGGCAAAGAAGGGTCTGCCGCATCAGGAACGACCGTTACAAATTTGCCATTGAGCCTTTTACCCACCTCAACCGACTGACGGCATTTATCCAAAAATATGTTTCGCCACTCCAAATTTCCAGATGTAAAAGCAGCATTGGGTGGCCAGTTAACTGGTCCCATTACGAAAGTACCCATCTGCATATTCAAATCAGAAAGGGTTTTACCTATTTTATCCAAATATTCGGGTGTTTGACCCAACATACCTATACCCATCAAATTAGGAATTGGTACGCCAGAGAAACCATTGTCTTCAAAAGAGCGAAAACCCAAATCTGCCGAATATTTTATTTGGTCAATTATATCACCGCCTGCGGAAGCGAACGTTCCAAAATGCGGAGCGTAATTGAGTTTGAAATTATTTTTCATAGCTTAAAAATTATCCGCTTGTAAATAGGCTTCTAACAGGGCTTTTTCTCCATCGACTCCATCAATAGAATTGAAATGTTCCATACCCAAAATGAAATCTTTGTTATCGGCTTTTGATTTATTATAAATGTGTTTGAAGATGTTTTTGTAGTTGATTTCACCTGTTCCTGGCTCACATCTTCCTGGTTCATCTCCGATTTGGAAATAGCCGATTTCGTCCCAAACCATATCTATATGATAAATAAGTCGCCCTTCATTTTTTTGCAAATGGTACATATCAAACAGAATTTTACACGATTTTCGATTGACAGCTTTGCAAATCATATAGGCTTGAACCGAGGTTCTTAAAAATAACTCATGGTGGTCGGCGAGCGTTTCAATTGCCATTGTTACACCAATGGGTTCAAAAATATCGCTTGCTTTTCGCAGTGCATCAATAGCATTGGCGGTTTGCATTTCAATCGGCAACGAGCGGTCAAAACAATCCAAAGTAATGGTTACAAACTTGGCGTTGAGCCTTTTGGCTACTTCCGCACCGCTTTTACATTTATTTAAAAACTCTTCCAAATACTCGGGTTTGCCCGAAGTGACCAATTCAATAGGCGGCCATCTGGTAGGCGTTATGACAAAAGTGCCCATTTCCATATCGCGTTTGGCGAGGGTTTCGCCTATTTTAGTAAGCATTTCGGGTGTTTGACTACACATACCTATGCCCATACGTGTCGAATTAAATTGCACCAAAGGCGATACAAAACCACTATCTTCAATGGCTTTAAACCCCAAATCTGCCATGTAATTGATTTGGTCAATGGGGTCTTTACCTGCTGTTGCTTCAAATGAGCCGAGGTGCGGCGCGTAGTTGAGATTGAATTGATGTTTTATCATTTTTATATACAATTATTACCAGCCTGTTTTATCAGTAAAAAAAATATAACGAATGTTATCTGAAATTACAGAGTCCATTACAATTTTATCAAATCTATAAAAATATTCTTTCGGCTGTCCATTAAAAATCAATTCGTGAATATAAGCATCGTTGTAATCAGATGTTTTCAATTCAACCATACGTTTTAATCTAAAAATAACCATTCCATCGTTGTTGCAAATAGCAATATCATCTGAAAAAACATTTCTTCTTGTGAGTTCATTCGTTATCTTTGAATAACTAATACTATCAATTTTAAATAAATAAAAAGAATTTGTTGTTACATAATTAGCATTAGATGCACCGTATGGAATCATTATTTTACGAATTTGAGCCGAATCTTTCAAAATTCGATTGTATAATTCTTTGTATAATTCTATGTCTGATTTCGATAAATTGACAATTTCAATAGCTTTTTTCTTATCAAAACTATTAGAAATACAGGCTGTAAATAAAAAAACATTGAAACAAAGCCCCATTAGAAGAAATATCTTAATTGACATATTGAAATTATGTGTTGAAGTTTTTAAGTTAATTTTTTTAAAATGCGTTTAAAAAGAAAATGTTGTTTCGCTACCATATCAAAAGCATCAAATTCATCGGTAAATGCTGAACCTTCGTACTCGCTTGAAATATAACCATCATACCCCCCCTCAGTAAAAACCTTAAAAATAGCTGGGTAATCAATGGATGGCTCCTCGCCATTTTCATCAAAACCATAAAATTTGCCGTGTAGGTGGACTGTCCATGGGATTATCTCTTTCCATAACTCAACGGGTTGACGACCATTCATGCTGAAAGCCATATTGAGTCTGCCGATTTGCGGTGGTGTTGCGCCTAAAGCACCGACTCTTTGCGCTAATTCGCCAAATTTTTGTGGGGTTGGAATATCTTTATGCCATATCTCTTTAGTAATGTCAATCATTTCATCCGTCACGCCTGTTGATTTAAAACTTGTCAAAAGTGCGTCGGGTATTGCGCGCATACACGTTCCCATATCAGGCACAAAACCTAAAACGTGTGAACCCATTTCTTGAAACATTTCCAACATCTTTATAACCGATGGGTGGTCAACACTGTACGGCGTGTGTAGTTCAATGCCCATAACGACATTGGCTTTTTCGGCAAAAGGCACGAGTTTTTGATATACTTCTGCGGGTGCAGTCGTTTGACAACGAAGTATAGGAAAGCCTAATTTCTGCGCCGCTAAAATCTGTGGTTTGATATATTCTACGGTTTCATCAATGCTCATTTTTTGATGCCTTTTGATACCCACATCAATATTAGCATCTAAGGCTACGGGTTCAAACTCGTATTTATCCAAAAGATGTTTAACCTCTTTTACAGTTTCATCAGATATATAAGGAAAACCTCTAAGACTTTGAAAACCAATGATTTCCAAGCCTGTACCCAGATCCCTTTTGCGGGTTTCGGCTATAACATCTTCAAGTGTAAATTGTCCCGAATTCCATTCGTAAGCGTAAGAGAAAAGGGAAGTTGCTAATTTAAGCCCCCCCCGCCCCCGATGGGGGAGCTGCTCTTTAAAATCAGCAGATGCTGATTTTAAAGAGCAGCTCCCCCATCGGGGGCGGGGGGGGCTTAAATTAGCAACTTCCCTTTTCTCTTACGCTTACGAATGGAATTCGGGACAATTTACACTTGAAGATGTTATAGCCGAAACCCGCAAA
>JANPGW010000219.1:0-17202 GCA_031424115.1 Saprospiraceae bacterium
GCTGGCAATGGAAAATCGACTCGAAACAGACATGGATTTTCGAAAAGAAGCAGATAATATCCGACTTTTGAGCAGTGGCTTGGAAGTCATGAAACATCGGCAAATGCGGCTGTATTTAAAAGACATTGATACCGAAATGCCTCCGTTTAACCCGAATCCTCCCATCCAGTGGGTCAAAATAGGTTTAGTAGCTCTTGCAATTGCGTTAGCTGCTTTTGCCGTTTGGTATATTTTTGCGCGTCCAAAAGAGGATACGCCAAAATTGTCTCCGGTAATAGTGGCGTATTTTCTGCCTTATCCGGCTTTAGGTATTAAACGAAGCCCGGAGTCTGCCGATTTCAGAAAGGAGGCATTAATGGCATATTCGAAAAAGAGTTACAACAAAGCGATTCCGTTGTTTCAAAAAGCTTTTGACCTCGAAAAAGACAGTTTACTCCTTTTTTACCAAGGAATAGCTTATTTAGGCAATGGTCAAGCGGCACAAGCGCAAGCTGTTTTTACAACTTTGCAGGCGTCGGAATCAGTGCCTAAACAAGCAGTTATCTGGTATTTGGCGTTGAGCTATATTGACATGGGACAAAAAGAAAAAGCCTTGCCTTTGCTGAAAAAAGTGGCGGATACTGAGGGGGGCAATCCCGAGACCTTAGGGAAGGATAATAATGCCATTAAAGCGTTGGAATTGTTAGCGACATTAAAAAAACAATAATTATATCATACTTGATATGTTAAAAGATTCACTTTATAAACATAACAATCAAAGTTTTTGGGTGAATCCTCCTATTCATTTGTGCAGCAGAGCGCCACAATCTGCGTGGGGAACCGATGGTGATGTTAAAAATCATCTTTGTGTTTCACAAATGAAAGACCTAAAGATGACCGGTGAAAAGGTTTTAGTAGCCATTGTTGACGGCGGTATTGATAGAGAACTTTTAAAAAAAGTGTGCGCAGATAGTCGAGTTCCCTTACCGTCTCCTCGTTTTTATGATTACCCCAAATTGCCGATTCACGAAAAAAATAACACCCAACATGGTACTATGGTGGCTTATGATGTGCTCTTAGCCGCACCAAACTGCACGCTCATTGACATTCCTTTGCCTTTTTATCCCGACAAAGCTGTATCTATGACATCTCCGATAGAAGCGACTTTAAAAGATGCTTATCTGGCTTTTGATAATTTGTACAGCTTAATGCAAGAAATGAGAAAAAACTCAATTGATGAGTTGAAAGGATTTAAATCATTGGTGATAACGAATAGTTGGGCGATGTATAATCCCAAGGAAGAGCACCCTCTATCTTCGGCACATGGCAAATACAGTGATAACCCTCAACATCCGTTCAATCAATTGATTCATAAAATGGATAATGCCGGCATAGATATACTTTTTGCCGCCGGAAATTGTGGAGAAACGAATCCCGACCCTCGATGTGGCGGGCAATGTAACAATATATATGGTGCGAATAGTCATCCCGATGTTTTGACGGTGGCAGCCGCAACAGTATCGTATGACAATGATACTACAAAAAACTATAGATTGGGATATTCTAATAAAGGTGAAGGGCTTTTGAAAAAAACTAAGCCTGATGTGGCCGGATTTGCCCATTTTGGTGTAGAGTTGTCTCAACCGCAAAAAGGTTTTAATCAGATACACGCAGGCACTTCAACTGCTTGTGCATTGGTGGCGGGAGTTGTGGCAGCTATAAGGTCTTTGAATCCGTATTCTGACCCTTCCACACAATCACCTCAACAGATAAGAGACATTATACTTAAAAATACTCAATACGGTGCAGGTCCCGACAAAGACTGGAATATTGGAACGCCCGCCGAATACAAAATTTTTGATGGCAAAGCCTTAATGAGGTATTTATTTCCTTAAAAAACATACATCTATATCATCATTTTTTAACCAAATCTTAAATTTCACAATATGACCAAGCCTATAAAGTCTAAAAACCACGCCATCAAGATTAACAAGAAAAGGGTTGTTTTCCCAATTACACAAGGTGACCTACAACCCGTCAAATCAAGTCCATATTTTTCGACCGTCGTGCTGGATGACGCTCTTGAATGTCATGCGTTTGTCGATGCTACCCGCTTAACCGGGGTTATGGATTTCACATTGTCGCACATGAAAATTCCCAAAGATTTTCATTTCGTGCCTTACTCTTTTACCGACGGTATGCTAACACTCCAAAAACCGGTTGCATTGGTGAGTGAAGATATGAATACTTTAATGCTGCTGAATTTGGGTATCGCTCCGCCTTTGGGACATATTTGTGCCAATACCACGACCGGAATTCACGCCAGCCATGGTTCTGCCTTGTGTGCTTATTTGGCAAGACCATCAGACGAAGAAGACATAACATTACAAAAATATTCCGGTAAATTGGTTTATCCAACGGATTTTAATGGCAACCTTAAAGTCGAAACCATTGATGGCGATTATTACTTGATTCCGTTGATACTTTCCGACAAGTCAACCATTTATAATGCGGTTCTGTTATTTGATAAAAATAACCAAGTTGAAAAACTATCAGAAGCGGAATTCAGAAATAAACTCGACAGTTGGTTGCAAATCCTGAGGAGTGACGCCAATTATTGGACGCGTATTGGCATTGATAGACCCATTTTCCCCGTTTGGGACGACGGGCTTGAAGTCAATATTGTGACCAACATGTTTATATTAGATAATGACGGCCAAAAACAATATTTAATCTAAAATCATCAAACCTGCCCAATAAGCTGGATTAGACATCACAGCGTCTTGTCTGTTTTGTTCTAAAAAATGGCGTTTTGCCTTGTTCAGTGCCAGGTAGGGCGGTTGATTTTTTGACAATTCCGCGTAAAAAGTATCAAATAATTGTGACGCGACATAATCATCCAGTTTCCAAAGCGAGGCAACCACATTTTTGACGCCACTTTGGAGAAACGCACGGGAGAGGGAATAAGTGCCTTCTCCCGTTTCTGTTTTGCCGATAGCTGTTTCACAAGCAGATAAGACAACGAGTTGGGTTTTAAATGAATGATTTAACAGTTCAAACCCGTACATTTCGTCTGAAATGGGCAGTGTGAAATAAATTTTGTTGTCTCGCCGATCCGATACATTGCTGTATGCATGGAGCGCCAAATGAATAATATCAAATGTAGAAAAATTGTCAAAAAAATGGCTTTTTGAACAATCACTATTGGTTAATATCTTAAGTTGAGGGTCTTTGAAATACAATTTTAAAATGTTGATTTCAGCCATGGCATTGGGCAAATAACCTTCATCTGTCGTTTCGCCATAAGTCATCGTTAAAATTTGAGGGGTGAGAGGCAATGTGCCGGTGTGATTATTTTCATAAATTTTCCACGACGGCGTATAAGTGACATTTAACCGTTTTTGTAAAAAAGCAGCGTGTGTAAAACTATTGACAATTTCTTTGCTGGGTTCAATTAAGGCTTCAAAAGGCAGATTATTTAAAGTTTTGTCCGGAATGATTAGCAAATCGGTTGTACCTTTTAGCTGCCGAGTAAAATAGCCCAATAAATCATCGTTGAGTTGCTGGGCGATTTGAATGATTTTTTTGTTATAATCGGCGTTGTTAATGGGTCGGTACAAATAGTTGACATATTCTTGGACATTGGCAATAAGCCTTTTAGTAGAATCCAATCTGTGAAAAAAGGCTTGTCCGTTGACAACTAAAAGGGCATACAGTTTTTCTTTGTGAAAACTGTATTGAATCACCCCTTGATGGGGTCGTAGTGTTGTCATCACTTCTTTAATTGTGGGAATCGGCTGCGCTATTTTTATTTTAAAATAACGCGGGTATTGCTGTTTAATCACTTCATAACAATTATCCAACTGCTGCTGCAAAACTTTAAGCGTTTCTAAATCATTCATTTTCAACTTGTTATGTTGGTTATCCCATCTCAAACGATTGATTTTAGAGGTAATATTTTTTATGCTGTCCGCCATACTGAGGGGTATGTTTGATTGGGTATTTTCTTGAACCAAATCCCGATACAGTAAAAATGCTTTCACTCTCTCACTATATCGGAAAGCAAGATCTAAGGTTGCACTGTTGTTGGGTTGTGCCATATTTAATTCATACACGACGTCCAAAGCTAAAGGATAAATCTCGTTAGCCACCTCTTTCTGATACGTCAAAATGGCTTCTTCATCCGCCGTCAGTATGCCTTCAAACAATAATTCATCCGTCAGTTTCAACACTTTTAAGGCATTATTCAAATCGCTTATGCGATGCTGGGCTTGATATTTTGACAAAAAAATCTTACCCGCTTCGCCAAAAGTGACAAATTGATAGAGTTTTTCTTTGTAAAATACGGGAGTTAACAGTTGTTCCCAACTAATATTTTTACTTTCATAAGGCGTTCCTAACGTCAAATCTTTATTCAAAAAATATAAAGCATCATCATATTTTCCGATTTTCGTGTATGCCTCCATCAAACAGTAATTTAACTCCCCCATCAAAATGGCGTTTTTGAGCGTATCCGTGCGATAGCGTTCCCAGAATTTGGCATACCAATAAGCCGCTTGGCTAAAATTGTCAGTCAAAAAATAGTATTTGCCTTTCAATCTTTCGGGCTGAGCAAATATATCGGGTTGGGTCAAAAGCATTTTTTCCAATACCGCTATATTTTTAAATACCTCGGAAGAATCTTTTTCCCAACATTTGCTGATAATATAATCTCTATAAAATTCCTGAACCCTCAAGGTTGAAGAATTTTTCACTATTTCTACTGCTTTTCTATAACAGCTATCTGCTTCAAATAATAAAATGTCCCTTTTTGCAGAATCCCCTTCACCTTGAGCCTTTTTTTTGAGCATATTACCTTTCATACTCAAACATCTGGCAATAAAAACCGAGTCTTTAAACCGCTTTTGATATGCCATATTGAGGGCGATTTCACAGTGCAACTGTCCTGTTTCATGGCTCCGCTTCGCTAAACTGACGCATGCCAAACCCAATTCAGCTTCCTGCGAGAATTTTTTTAAAGAAGGCTGGTTTTTAAAAATATTATCGGCTTTTTCCATATACCAAAATACGGAATCCAGTTTGGTCGTAAAATCCCAGTTGAGCAGTCCTAATTGTGTCCAACACAACGCGGTTTTCAAGTGCTGCTCGCCATACACTTTTTGATACGCCGCCAAAGCCGCTTGGAGATGCTGCTTTGCCATCGCCGGTTTAAAAGTATGATAAGCCAAAGTACCGATATTGTAATGATAGTCAGCTTGCTCTGATAAACTGTCTAAAACACTCCTTTCGGAAAGGGGGGATATTTTCTCTAACTTGCGAATATATTGCTCGGCAACGGCATCATTATTCATGGCAAGATGAATAAAAGCCAATTGATTGAACACATATTGACTATCGGCTGTTGATAGTTTTTCATTCAATAAACGGTTAAATTCTGCGTCTGCTTTTTTGTAATCTTGAGCATATTTGGCAGCATCCGCCTTTTCAAAAAGAGCATTAATGTGTAATTGATGGGGGTAATCTATGATTTCAGGTAAAAAAAGGGGTGATTCCTTACTTTCACAAAAAATTAAAAAATGAGTTAATGAAGCCATAAGAGCTATAAAACCGACTATGTGTATTCTCATAAGTTTGTGATTTGTTTGGGATGTTTGTAAAAATTGGTTAAAATATCATTAACATTTCAAAGTTAAAAATAGAGATATTTTTCAAAAAATACTTATTTTGTTTTACTTTGTATCTTTAATTGTTCAATTTAATAATTATGGCTTTTGTTAAATACATTTTACCGGTCATTTTATGTTTTTACCAATTGCCGCTCATCGCTCAGCAAAACTATTTTTTTGAGTCCTTGACTATCAACAATGGTTTGCCACATAGTACTATTTACCGGGTTATTCAGGATCAATCGGGGTTTATGTGGTTGGGCACGCAGCGCGGTTTGGTACGGTATGATGGTTATGAATGTCGAGTTTTCGGGCAGACTCAGGCAGGTTCTTCCGGCTTTTTTGGTAAATCGGTTCATGCTTTATGGGAGGATAAAAAAGGCAATTTATGGGTTGGCACCCATTCCGGTGACTTGTGTATGCGGGATGCAAAAACGGGCGCATTTCAATATTTAACCGATAACAATACATTTAAAAGCCTGATAGGTCGCCGTATTCAAACAATTTATGAAGATGCCGCAGGGAAAATATGGATCGGCACTTTGGACGACGGTTTAGTTATTTATGACCCGATGTCTCGCACGGCTCAACATCTGAACGCGCAAAACAGCCCGTTAAGTAATAATGCCGTATTTGCTTTTGCCCAAGATAAAAACGGGCGGATGTGGGTTGCCACCTCCGGAGAAGGTATTAATTATTTTGACCCTGCCACCAACAGTTTCAAACAACAATATGCCGATATTCCCAACCTCAACGGCTATCAAAAAACACTGTTATTAGATAACAACAACAATTTATGGATTGGTTCGGACGGAACGGGTTTGTATCAATTGAACTTAGATAACAGCCAAATTAAACATTTCAGCGCGCAAACCAGTAGTAAAAGCATTAATTCAAATGCCGTTACGGGGCTTGCTCTTGCCAAAAATAATAATTTGCTCATTGCCACCGATGGCGGTGGTTTGAATGTTTTAGAAGTCGAAACCAACACTTTCCGAGCCTTTAAAAGCAATAATGACATCAGAGGTAGTCTGAACACCAACGCACTGTACGATATTTTCATTGACCGAGATGAGAATGTGTGGGTAGCAACATTTAATGGCGGGGTGAATGTTCACAAGACGCATAAAACCCGATTCGAAACGTTTAACCATTCCGGTAATAGTGCCAACGAATTGAGCAATCGTTCCGTTTTAGGGCTTTGTCAATCAGCCGACGGAAAGATTTGGATAGGCACCGACGGTGGTGGTTTGAATGTTTTTGATAGACAAAACAACCGTTTTAGCACTGTCCGCAATCCGACTAATGTGCCCAATAATGTGGTGAAAACCATATTTGAAGATGCCCAAAAACGGCTTTGGCTGGGCTATTACAATGGTGGTTTAGCCTTGTATAACCCACAAAATGGGGCATTTCGGCATTATTTGAACAGCCCGACCGACCCCCTCAGTATAACCAATAACAGCGTGTGGTCCATCGCTCCCGACCCATCCGGTAAACTTTGGGTAGGCACTGTCAATGGCATTAATCTTTTTGACCCTGAAAAAGGCACAGCTCAACGATTTTTAAGTCAAGACAACGACCCGACAAGCCTGAGCCATGATGGTATTATGGTCGTTTTTGCCGATAAAAAAGGACAAATTTGGGTAGGTACTGAACACAGCGGTTTGAATCTTTATAATCGAGACAAGAACAATTTTACCCGTTTTCAATATCGGTCAGACGACCTTACGGGTATCAGCAGCGATTATATCCGAGCCATTTTTGAAGACAGTCGTGGGCGTTTGTGGATTGGCACGGAAGGCGGTGGTTTGAATTTGTGGCAAAGCAATGGCACATTTAAGCATTATACGACCCGCAACGGCTTGATTTCGGATGCTATAATGGGCATTTCGGAAGACCATGACGGGCAATTATGGCTCAGTGCCTTTGAAGGCATTTCAAGATTTGATACGAACACCGACCGTTTTCAAAATTTTAAGTTTAATAAAACCCTCGACGGTTTTAGCAATCAATTCAACCAATCCGCTATCCTTCGGACGTTTGACGGCGAGATGATGTTTGGCGGTATCAATGGTTTGAATGTCATCAAACCACAAGCTATTGCCCCTAATAAAGTCAAACCCAACATTGTGTTGACCGATATTAAGGTATTTGATGTGTCAGCAGCTACCGGAAAACTACCCGAAGGGCGGGTTATTTTTAATGGTGAAATCAGCAAAGTGTCCAATATTGATTTGTCATATCGAGATAATGCGTTTTCCATCGAATTTGCCGCTCTCGATTATACCGAGTCTTCCCGCAATCAATACGCCTTCAAAATGGAAGGTTTTGATAGAGATTGGCGTTTTAGCACCGCCGAACAACGGCTGGTCACTTATACGAATCTCGACCCCGGTACTTACACTTTTCGGGTGCGGGGCACGAACAGCGGTGGCGCGTGGTCAGACAATGAATCCACCGTCAAAATCAGTATTGCCCCACCTTTTTGGAAAACTATTTGGTTCCGGTTGTTGATGTTTTTAGCAACCGTGGGCTTGGGCATTTTAGCATTCCGCATCTATTTGGAACGTCGGGAAACCATCCTACGGCAACGGGTTTTGGAATCGGAACAAGAAATTTTAAGCCTTAAAAATCAGCAATTAGAATCGGAACAGGAGATTTTAAGCCTCCAAAACGACAAGTTAGCCACCGAAATAGACACCAAAAACAACGAATTGATGTCGAAAGCCGTCCAAATGGCGCATAAAAACGAACTGCTGTCCGGCATCAAAGACAATCTCGAAACCATCAAAACGGCTAACGACGCTGAGCGGTTGAAGTCATTGCGCGGCTTAACCCGAACGCTCGAAACAGAAATTGAAAACAAAGAAACCTGGGATCAATTCCTCCTCTATTTCAATCAGGTGAATCGCAATTTCATCCATGAACTGCAAGCCAAGCACCCAAACCTGACCCAAAATGACCTTAGAATGTGCGCCCTGACCCGCTTGAATATGAGCAATCGGGAAATCGCCACTTTGCTCAATATCTCTATCACCGGCGTTGAAAAAAGCCGTTACCGGCTTAAAAAGCGGCTGGATTTGACGGGGGAGGATGATTTGTCGCGGTATTTGATGGGGGTGTGAGGTGATGGTGTGAAGGATGGTAAAGCGCCTTTTTACTTGGGAATGGGATAATTTTTTCTAACCAGCGGCTCAGACTCAGATGCACAACCCGCACCTTTCCCAAAACCTAAAACACTGATTGTCAACAAGTAATGATACGTATCAACGGCATCCAGACTGAATTTTGCAGCGATACTTTTATTAAACGTCGCCATCACTATGGCTATAACACCCACAATAAGCCATGAACTTTCAGGCGTTTTGCCTCTTATAAGTCCCCAAATGCCGATGGCTAAAACCAATGGAATGGCGATCATGGATGTCGTTTGTACCGTTGCCCAATGTTGGGAGATTTGTACCGCTAAAAAGAGCGCGAAGCCTATGCCCATTACACCTAATGCATAATTTCGAGCGATGGCTTTTGGCGTAATCAAGGCATAAGAAGCGATTACCAAGCAGATAGCCCCAACGGTGCCGGCAAAATGTTGAAAGATTTCGGATAAGGTGTGCGCTGGCGGGTAGCCCCAAAAACGTATCGCCCCACAAAAAGATGCTGCCGTTATGGATAGAATAAAGGCACTCCAAAGCATACGTGGTGTTGAGGGCAGTCCTTTTAGATACCTCAAAAAAACAAATAATCCGGCAAGTGTCAATACACTATCGGATATGGCGTGCGATATTTCCATATTTAAAAGTATTTTACATCGATACAGCCATAGAAGGCTCTTCAAATCGCCCAAAATAATATGTCATGGCAATAGACAGCATCAAATAAACGGCTATCACCATCGTATAAGTTTGCCCGATGCCGAACCAATCGCCACAATAATATATCCAACTGAAACCGACAAGTGCTTTTAAAGCCTCCCACCAAACAGCGTTGGGATTCCTGTCCATCAGTTCTGTATAAGCATAAATAGTCAATAACAGAAACCCGCCATACATAAAAATCTCGGGCTTCCCGATAGTACCGAGATGCGCAAACAGATGGTACATAAAAGCAAGCGTCACAATCAGTTGCGCCCAAATCCAAGTAAGTAAACTGTTAGAAGCAGCCGTAGCGTATTTTTGGAAATTATACGGGTCGTCAATTTTGTGAACAGGGTATTTTTCTTCAACATCGGCAGGTCGCCAACCGGTCGGTTTGAACCAAATAGTGAGCTTGTCTATCCATTTTTCGGCGCGATAGGCGTCTTGAATCAATAGCCACAAGTGCGCAAAATTAATTTTGATGGGATTCCATGTGTTCATGGGGCGGGTTATGCCATAAACGGGTGGCACATCCGGCAATTCTTCTTGAAATGTACCGAAAAGTTTATCCCAAATAATAAAAATTTGACCGTGGTTTTTGTCTAAATACTCAGCATTTAGAGCATGATGCACCCGATGATGCGATGGTGTAACAATGATTTTTTCGAGAAAACCCATTTTGCCAATGTACTTGGTGTGGTACCAAAATTGTAAAAAAAACTGAATCGGGGCAACCGTGGCAACAACCTGAGCGGGTACACCCAAAAGAGCCGCCGGCAACAACAAAAACGTGAATAAATTGACAAACTGGGAAACCGGTTGCCGTAAAGCACACGCCAAATTAAACTCTTCGCTGCTGTGGTGAATGGCGTGTTTATTCCAAAAAAAGTTAATCGTGTGGGCAAGCCTGTGGGTGCAATAGCCATAAAAGTCAATGGTAATAAAGGCAATAATATAAAGTCCTACGGAGGATTTTATCTCATAGAGTGCCCAATGTTGCACCATGTAGCCATAAGTCAAAATGACCACCACCAAGCCCAAAGAATCTTTTACGGAATTGGACAAGCCCGAACTCAAGCTCGATATCATGTCCATGACTTTGAAAGGCTCTTTTTTCCAATACCAGCCATATAATTTTTCTAAAAGTACCAATGTTACAAAGACGGGTATTACATACATGAGTATCAACCCATAAGTTGCCATTTGTCCACGCATAGCGATATATTTTAAATTTTACACAAATATTGTTGTTTAAAACGCTGCGAAAGTTTGAGACAAATTTACTAAAAAAGCCTTGAAAAATATGCATTTTCAAGGCTTTTTTCGGTTTATACTGAGGGGGGGTAATTCTTTATCCCAACTACTCTTTCACAAACTTCCGAGTCACCGACCGTTGTGTCACCTCGTCCGTTAACCGGATAAAATAGATACCCGACGCCAAAGGGCTGATATTAATCTCTTTGCCCCAGTCAGATTGCGGCATTGTCAATACCGTTTGACCCACTGAATTAAGAATAGTTAGAGCATACTTTTGAGCCACAGGTTGCTTGAATTGTATAAACAAACGATTGTGTACAGGATTCGGAAACAGCGTAAAGGCCAAAGGCTCATCGACTTCGTCGGTCGGAACAGTGACAAGGCAATTGGTGCCTACCTTGTAACTATGCGGCGTAGCACTTGAATTTCTATCACCAAATCCAGGAACGTTATACGTGAAATAAATACTGACCGTTGTGCCGGTGGCAATGTTTTTTGTAAATCTAAAATCTCCCCCAACCTGGATCATATTATAGCCGGGATACCCTCCCGTTGCGCCTTCTCTAACATAAATCAAAGCACTTGTTGAACCCTTGACAGGCCCTAAAGGATGAAATGTAAAAACCACTACCCCATTCACGACTTCCGCTCTGTAACTGTAATCGCCGTTGGCAAGCGTACCGCAAAAGCCCACCGAATTGTCAATGTTGACAACAATATTTTTCAAACTCGAAATAGTCGAAAAACCGTTATTATCTGTTGCTTTGGCACTGATTGTATAGTTTCCTGCGGCAGCATTTGACCAAGTGACGCTGTACGGGGCGGCATTATCGCTGCCTATAAGTGTTGCACCGCGATAAAACTCCACGTTCGAGATGGAGCCGTCCGCATCTACGGCATCGGCGGTAAGCGTTATGGTTGCGGGTTCTGTGTAGCTCGCATTGTTAGTCGGTGCTGTAAGACTGACCGTCGGCGGCGTGCCTGTACTGCCCGTGCAGTTTGTGCCAACCGTATAGCTGTGCGGTTTTGCGCTCGAATTGCGTTCACCACCCGGCGGCGTGTTGTAAGTGAAGTATATACTGAGGGGGGTATTATTGGCAATCGTTTTTGAAAAAATAAAGTCAGTACCCACTTGCGTCATTGTGTAGCCAGCATAACCGCCCGTCGTGCCTTCCCGAATGTAAATCAACGACGAATTACAACCCGTTATCGGCGACAAAGGATGAAATGTAAAAGCCACAACGCCATTCAATGTAACCGCTTTGTATTCATAATCGCCATTAAACGCCGTCCCGCAATAACCGTTGGCATTGGGCGTGTTGACAGTGACGTTTACAGGCGTTGACACCTTTGTCAAACCACTATTGTCCGTTGCTTTTGCCGTTAATATATATGACCCAGCGGCAATACCTGTCCATGTGTAACTGTAAGGGCTTGTTGCGTCAGTACCCAAAAGTGTAGTGCCGTTGTAAAATTGAACTTGGCTCACCGTGCCGTCTGCGTCGGCTGCCGTGGCGTTTATCGTTATGCTTGCGGGAGCAGTAAAAGCTTCTGCCTCTACAGGCGAAGTAATAGTCACCGAAGGTTCTCCTGCCGCACAGACTGTACCGACAACATAAGCGTGCGGATTCGCACTTGAGTTATCTTCGCCTCCGGCAGGCACACCATAAGTAAAGTAAAAACTCGTGACAACGCCATTTGCGATAGTTCTATTAAAGGTAAAATCGCCACCCGAAGCCGTCATGGTATATCCAGCTACACCTGCATTACCTTCTTTTAATTGTAAAATAGCTAACGAACTACCGATGATGCGCCCTAAGGGATGAAATGTAAAGTAAACTTTTCCCGAAGCCGTATAAACTTCGTAACTGTAATCGCCGTTGCTGGCAATGCCCGTGCAAGAGGTCGGTTTAACGGCAAATGCAACAGCTGTTGAAACGGTTTCATTACCGTCATTGTCCGTTGCTTTGACGGTTATGGTATAGTTTCCTAAGGGTACGCTGTTCCAAGTATAGCTGTATGGACTTGTTACATCCGTGGCGAGAAGCGTTGCACCATTGTAAAAATCAAGCTTCGTCACTGTGCCATTTGCATCAGCGGCATCTGCCGTGATTGTAATGGTAGCAAGCGGGGTAAAACTGCTATTATTAGCGGGAGACGTGATGCTCACAGTGGGTTTTATCGGGTTCGACACCGCCACATTGACTACCGCCGAGGTGGTAGTTAAACCGCCATTGTCGGTAGCTTTGACCGTTAGAGCATAGTTACCCGCCGTTGCGCCCGTCCACGTATAAGTGTAAGGAGCAGTCGTTGACGTGCCTAATAAAGTCGCATCTTTATAAAACTCAACCTTATGAATACTCCCGTCTCCGTCAGTTGCAGTAGCATTAATCGTTATGTTTGAAGGGGTCAGAAATGCCGCATTATTAGCGGGTGACATTATCGCTGCGGTCGGTGGCATATTATTTGCCGCCGAAACGAAAACCGTTATGGGGTCAGAAGTTGTGGTTGCCCCGTCATTGTCTGTTGCTTTGGCGGTCAAAATATATGTTCCTATCGGGGGAGCGTTCCAAGTAAAAGAGTATGGGCTTGTAGCGTCCGTTCCCAAAAGGGTTGAGCCGTTGAAGAACTCTACATTTGTTACTGTACCATTTGCGTCGGCAGCATCGGCATTGATAACCACGTTGTTGGGGGTGACAATAATTGCATTATTCGCCGGTGCCGTAATACTCACCGTTGGCAACGGGTTAGCAGCCACACCACCCGAAAAATAGACATCATCAAAATAAAAGTCCGTTGCCGAGCTTGCAGGATCACCCGCAAACATAAAGGCATTTTTGATAGTATGTAAATCAATATTCCGACCCAAAGAAGGGTTTTGAAAATTACTGAGGGGTATGATAACTTCTGACCAAGTGCCGTCTCGCTTCAATCCAAAAGCGGTTGTGTTGGCAGGGAAGTTTATCCAAGACTCGCCATGACCTGTTTTGATTCCTATTTTAAACTGACCGGCATACGTTGATTTGTAGCGGAAACGCAAAGACCCATTCGCAAAGTTGCTGAGATTTCGATAGTTGTTTTGAACACCCATACCGAACCAGCTGCCGGCATTGGCACGAACCGCCCAGACATTACTGCCTTCATACGGAACGGCGTTGGGAATATTGACGAGGTTATTCCAGTATAACAATTCGGCATCTGTGCCATAAGTCAAAAAAGTGGCAACGGGAGTATTGTCGGTTGATACGCCAAAATTACCCGACAAAGCAGTGTTTTCTCCTAAATCAAGCGCACCATCAGGGTTTTGATAAAGTTTGATATAATCCACGTACATTTTGCCCGGGAGAGGTGCAGTGATACCAGCCGCATTAAAAATGCCCGTATAATTGCCTCCGATAGCAACATTCAGTAAGAAAAAATGGGGTTGGTGGAACTCACTGTATTTTGGGTCAGCCGGGTTGCTAATGTCCATGGAGTAATACTCGACATTGTCCAAGTACATTTTGATGGACTGAGGCGTCCACACCAATTTATACAAATGGTAGTCTAAAGACAAATCAACCGCCGAAGTTGTAGAAGACGAAATGTATTCATGCCCGCCCGAGGCGTTGCTCCAATGCACTGCCGAACTGATGCGTTTGTTGCCGACCCCGGCACTTAAAGCCGTTCCCGCACCCGCTTCCATAATATCAATTTCACCGATTGAAGGCCAGCTACCCCCTATTGTTCCCAAAGTCCAGAAAGCGGGCCAAAGACCATTTGCCATGCTTGGCAATTTGATACGGGCTTCGACTGTGCCATATTTGAAATGGAGCCGCCCTTCCGTTTTAAGCCTTGCGGAGGTAAAAGCGCTGCCTTGAAAGGCTTCCCGACGGGCTTCGATGACCAAACTACCCTCTTCAATTCGGGCGTTTTCGCTTCGGCTGGTGTAATATTCCAATTCGGAATTACCCCAACCCCATCCGGCATCGCGTTCGCTGCCGTTGCCAAAGTCATACGTCCAAGTGGACGGATTTATGGTTGTGTTATTAAAGTTTTCTTCCCAAACAAGGGTTTGGGCAAACGTCATTTCTGTTGAAAAAGGCAACACCATTGCCCCAATCAATAATTTAACCAAGCATTTTTTTATCATTATACTTTTTTTGTGACTAATTTCTTAATCAATTGCGAATGAGGTAATGGGTTTTTACCTTTGGTTTGAAAGGTGCGAAAGAGGAATCAATGAAAAGTGGGTCAGTACCCCATATCTGTTTGGGCATAGAATTGAGAAAAATCAAGATTATTCCAATAAAAACACCATAATAGGCATATTTAAATGCAAACTTATTTTTATATAATTTGACTATTAAAAACAAGAATAATAACGTCAAAAACCAAACGCATAACCAAAAATTTTTATATAGTAAAGTACCCCAATTGATAGACTTAGATACTGAGGGGGTGTTCAATTGCTCTATTTTTTTATATTTTTGAATAACATACAATTGGTCTTCTAATTTTAAAGCCGATAAAGGATATTTCACAATTTGATGTTGTGCATCTTCTAAAAAAACGGTTTTGCCTTTCAGCATCATTAAAGACGCTGTGACGATTTTTCCTTCTGATGCAATAGACCCATCTTTCAAGTTGGCGTGTGTTTCGTTACCGCTATGGGCAAAAAGAGCATGTGTAACAAGGCAGAAAATAATGATTAAAACGTTTTTCATTTTTTATTTTAGCTAATGACTTGATGGAAATATCTTTAACAAACACGTTTTTCATGTTACGCCCTATCGTGATGAGACCAGTGGCAGCGAGGAAAGGCTTTGTGACTTTTTTAGGTTCATAACCATTGTCATCAATAGCCCCATTGTATTTGACGATCCAAGCCCCGTTTTCTTTCCAAATATTGAACGCATGAGGTGTTTTATCTGCTTTAAAATCCTTGGCAACCACTTGCGTATTGTCGTGTAAATAGAGAAATTTAAAGTTTTCACTTCTCGCTTTTTCAAACATATTGGAGAAACTATCTTCTTCATATGTCACCGTATCAGTTGAACTAATGGCTATTAAAGGCACGCCTAATTTCGTATATTTTTTACTCAAATCATTCAACTTTTGGGGATATAAAGCGTGTTGTATTAAGCGAACATATTCACACTTAAAACAAGCATGAAAGGCAAGGAGTGCATTAATTTTTTTCATTGATAAAAATTGAGTTTTTAGTTCGATGTTAACCTTAGCCGCACTTTTATAAAAAAACTTGCGGTAAACTTAAAAAAATTAACAAAATTTTCCCAAAAAGCCTTGAGACTAAATTATCGGGGAAAATAATACTTCCTAAAAACTACTTGACGTTTTCCCTTTATCAGATACATTATTGTTTGGCAAATACAATGAATCATTTTTACTCTGATACAATTTAATGTAATCCACGTACATTTTTGCCGGTAAAGGCGCGTTAATGCCCCCCTCAGTATGGATACCAGTGTAATTGCCGCCAACGGCTAAATCCAATAATACATAATGAGGTTCATGAAATTCACTGACATTTGCACCTGCACCACCGCTAATATCAAAAGAATAATATTCGACATTGTCTAAATACATCTTAATGGATTGACTTGTCCAAACCATTTTATACAAATGATAATCTAATGACAAATCAATCGGGGCATTTTGGTAGGAAACATTGTACTCATGGGTTAAATCTGCTTTGCTCCAATGAGCAGCCGAACTCACCCGTTTATTCCCATAACCCATTTGAAGCGCGTCTTTTGAGCCTATTTCCACCATATCAATTTCACCGATGGAAGGCCACGTGCCGCCAACAGTGCCTAATGTCCAGAAAGCAGGCCATAGACCATTGGTTACATTGGGTATTTTAATGCGGGCTTCAATAGTGCCATATTTAAAGTGCATCCGCCCTTCGGTTTTCAAACGAGCTGACGTAAAAAGTTTGCCTTGAAAGGCTTCCTTATGGGCTTCAATCACTAAATTACCCTTTTCAACACGGGCATTTTCCTTTCGGTCGGTGTAATATTCCATTTCAGAATTACCCCAACCACAAATGCCTTTTGCACAACCATCGCCAATGTCATATGTCCACGTATTTTCACGAATAGAGTCATTAAAATTCTCTTCCCAAACGAGCGTTTGGGTACTATTCAAAGCATTCTGAACGCTGCTCTGAGGTACTTTGCAGCCTAAAAAGGATAAACCGATGACTGCTAAACTGATGGTGAGTTTAGAATAAAACATTTATTAATTTTTTTAGATGTATTGCTGTATCGCTATATTGCTAACAATGCAACGATACAGCAATCAACATGAGTGCCACTCGTCAGCCATCAAGCTGCATTAATTAAGTCCATAGGCACAAAATTTTGCCAAGTAAGGTCATTAAAAATAGAGTCGGGGTGTTTTCGTACCCATATTAAAACATCTTTGGCAGTAAATTGGGC
>JANPGW010000220.1:0-8874 GCA_031424115.1 Saprospiraceae bacterium
CAGACCCTTCAAAAGGGTCTGACACCTCGATTCCGAAATATTATGTGAAAATAGGCAAAAAATGCTTTAAATACGGGAAATTCGTCGAAAGACAGTCAATGAATGATGAAACACTTTTACGAAAAGCTGCAGGACAAAAGATGATTATCTACCCAATTAAGATTATTGTTTTTCCCATAAAACAGGGTTAATTTTACCGTAATTTTCATTCTGAAAAATAAAGCATCTCATGAACCGTAACGTATACACTCGCCTCTTGTTTTTGATATTAATCGTTTTTAAAATATCGAAAATAAATGCCCAAATTTCGCAAGGTGGCCCCCCCCTCAGTATAGCCGAAAAAATACCGCTTTCTGCACCTGCTCAGGAAATACCACAACCCGACTGGGCAAAAATAAAAGAAGAAGACAAAGGGGCTTTTGGCAATTTCCGATTTGCCGTGCCGATTGAGGTCAATTTTGATACTGGCAATAGCGGCGTATGGACTGATTTGCCAAATGGCGGCAGATTGTGGCAACTCAAGTTGCGCTCGAAAAATGCGCTTCAATTGGCAGTGGCTTTTAACGATTTTGATTTGCCGATTGGGTCTAAATTATTTTTCTATTCTCCTGATTATCAACAAGTTAGAGGTGCATTTAGTGATTCTAATAATAGCACCAGCCACCGCTTTTTGGCACCTTTTATTCGAGGCGAAGAAGTAGTGGTTGAATATTTTGAACCGAAAAAAACGGCAAAATCAAAGAGCCCTTTCACAATAAATAAAGTCTATTATGCCTATCCTAACAGTAAGTTAGGCGTCACGAGTTTTGGAGAGTCCTTTGCTTGCGAAATCAATGTCAATTGTACTCAAGGTTCTGCTTGGCAAACACCCAAAAAAGGGGTAGTGCGTATTTTGGTAGTCGTGGACGGGGGCATGGGTTGGTGTTCCGGCTCGCTTGTGAACAATACTAAACAAGATGGTGCACCTTACATATTGAGCGCTTACCACTGTGATGACGGTTTTACGCCCGACCATGCTTTGTGGACTTTTTATTTCCATTATGAGTCACCGGATTGTAACAACCCGACAGTAGAGCCAAATGTACCGTCTATACAGGGTTGTGTTGTCCGAGCGGCTTCCAGTCCAACGGATTTTCAGTTGTTGGAAATGTTCCAACGAGTGCCCGCTAATTTTAACGCCCATTATAACGGTTGGAATCGGGATTCGACGAATTTAACGGCTAAAAACACCATGATTCACCATCCCGAGGGTGACATTAAAAAAATAAGCCTTGACAATGATGCTCCGACTGTGAGCACCGTCGAAACTGTTTGGAATGGCGCAACGCGCGTTGTGACGCCCCCCAATTCGCACATACGGAGTGTTTTTGATGAAGGTGGGATGGAACCCGGTTCTTCAGGCGCACCGATTTTTGACGCTAACGGGCGTATAATTGCTCAATTGCACGGTGGTAATTATAACAATTGTCAAGTTTTTCAGGCATTGTCCGGCTGGTTAGCCAAATCATGGGACGGCGGTGGGACACCCCAAACCCGCCTAAAAGATTGGCTCGACCCGCTCAATTTGGCGGTGTTGACGCTCAGTGGCGTTAGTGCACCTGTACAAACCGGTGCCACAGTGGCGGGCAAAGTGCGTTTTTGGAACGGAACACCCATGCCCAACGTAAAAGTTTATTTAGGCAACGACTCAACCACGACCAATACTACCGGAGATTTTAGTTTCCCAAATGTTGCCACCAACGTTAATCTCACGGCACGTTTGTCAAAAGAAGATTCCTACGAAAATGGTGTGGATGCGGCGGATATTTTGCTCATTCGCCGCCATATTTTGAGTATTGTGGAGTTCAATTCACCCTACAAATCCTTTAGCGGTGATGTCAATGGCAATAATGAAGTAGATGCCGCGGATATTTTGTTGATTCGGCGGCTGATTTTAGGTATTATCCCGTCTTTTTCCAATACCACGCCCTGGCGTTTTGTGACTGTGAAGACTTCTACTGAACCTAATTTTCCGTTTGGTATCAATGACCCTTCGCCTTTGACCGTCAAATTCACCGGTTCAATAACCAATTTTGATTTTTATGGATTTAAAAAAGGCGATGTTAATGCTTCGGCGGAGTGATGGGTCATTTATTTTTTTGGTAATTTCGTAAAATTAATGGGCCGCTCAGGTGTCAGACGCTTTAAAAGCGTCTGACACCTTAAACGCTCGAAAGACCCACTAACTTTACGAAAGACCCATTTTTTTAGTAATTTTGTGCTGATTTTACTAAAAACTTAAACTATTGATAATCAACATTTTAAAATTCAACGAAAAACTTTTCTTTTTCAGTGTCCTTCTTCTCACCGTTGTCGTCAGGCTGCGATACGCTGATGCCCCTTTCGAGCGCGACGAAGGCGAATATGCCTATGCCGCTTGGCAAATACTTCATAGCGGTATTCCCTACGCCGATTTTTACAATATGAAATTGCCCGGCGTCTATTATCTATACGCCCTGATTTTTAAGTTTTCCGGCTTTTCTGTTGCTGCTATTAGAGTAGCATTGTTGTGCATCAATCTGTTTTCCGCTTTTTTTATCTACAAAATCGGTCAACGCTTTCAAGGCGGATGGATGGCGGCAGCCGTTTTTTTGCTGTTGAGTGTGAGCTACGAAGCGCAAGGCGTTATGGCAAATTGTGAGCATTTTGTGGTGTTTTTTGCGCTGTTCGGTTTATGGGTTTTGTTGAGATCAAGCCATTTTTGGACTGTTTTAGGGAGTGGTATTTTGTTAGGTTTGAGTTTTTTGATGAAACAACACGCAGCTGTTTTCGGATTGATTGCGGTTTTATTCATTTTAAAAAAAGGAATAGCTGAAAAGAAAATTCTCTCGACAATTTTTGAAATTTTATTGTTTTCTATCGCTTACATTACCCCCCTCAGTATATTGCTATTTTTCATGGTGCAAAAAGAGGTTTTCGATAATTTCTATTTCCTCACGGTAGAATATGCCTCAGCGTATTCCTCATTGCTCAAACCGAGTTTGAAATACATATCCAATTTCAAGTTTATTTTTGCGGATAACGTAGGTTTTTGGCTGTTGTTTTTCACGACAATTGTTTTTATTTTTAAGAAAAAAGACCCATTTAATACTCTTTCACATACTTCAAAATACACAATACGAGGGATAGATTTAGTTTTGACTTTTGCGTTTTCTTTTCTCGCGGTCTGCCCGGGTTGGCATTTTCGCCCGCATTATTTTCAGCTGATTTTCCCTTTTGCCGCCTTATTGATAGCTTATGGTTGGGCTGTTTTTGATTTTAAAATCCATTTTCATCAGGTAAAAATATCTAAAAATGCCCTAATCGGCTTAAGTTTGATAGTCAGCCTAATAAGCCAATGGAGTTATTTTTTCATCAAAACCCCTACCCAACTCCTGCGGGATTTGTACCAAAATGAGTTTTTTAATGATACCCACGCCATCGGGCAATATTTACGACAGCATACCGCCTCAACTGATAAAATCGGCATGTATGGCAACGAGCCACAGATATGGTTTTATGCCCAAAGACAGGCAGCTTCTGCCTATTTATACTCGTATCCGCTCCTCGAAACACAACCTTTTGCGGCTCAAATGACTGAGCAGTACATCGCAGAAACAGAACAATCGAAGCCGGAATGGTTGATTTATTCCCATATTTCTAAAGGTGAAAGCAATCGAGAAACCTTGACAAGGCTTGAAAGTTGGTACACGGAATTTTCTAAAAAATATACAGTCCAAGGCGTTTTATACCAAAAAACAAAAACAGAAGGCGACATGCAGTGGGGGCATTTGCCGATTGATACAAGCCGAAAAGTGTTGATGGTGATTCTGAAATATTCTGACTGACCATTTAAAAAATCTATAAACCTATTTTCAAGCCTATACTGCCTCCTAAACTAAAGTTTGAAATCAGCGGTTGTTCTGTCTGCACATTGATATTAGAATTGAGAGCTATCCTTTTTGTAAAATTAAAGTCAGAACCTGCTTCTAATATTGGAGAAATCCAAGATTCAAAATAACTGCCTTTCTGATCGCTATGCCTTACTTCGATACCTGAATTTACTCTTTTTAAAGAGCTTATTGATCTAAAACAGTATGTGATACTATTCCCAAATGCTATATATGTATTTATTTTATGTGATTTATTGAACGCTATTTTCAACATAAGCGGCATTCGTAAAAAATTGAAAGAATGTTCTGCACTGAAAAGACAATTATTATCTTTTGATATAAAATAAATAGAATAGAATTTTCCATTGATATTTTCGTCAACACAATCACTATTGAAACGTCTCTTAAATATACCCGGATTGAATAAAATAGATAGTTTTTTATCAAATTTATATTCTATTAATAAGCCATTAGTTAAATAAAATTGTTTCCGATTTAAACCATAATAAAACTCATAGGTATTGTTAGCATATTTTCTAAAATTACTGAAATACGTAGGCGTCGTATGAATACCCACAAATAAGCGAGATTGCGACAATACATCTGTAGATATGGAGATAGCAACAAGGAATAGTAAGGTAAAACGCCTTCTGGTATTTGTGGGTGATGTCATTTTAATTGGTTTTAGTGATTTTTTTAGATAAGGTTTTTCCAGAGGAGGTTTTTGAAGTAAAAATATATTGCCCATTTGGTAAATATCCATAGATTAACATTAGCATCATTTGGTAATGTAAACGATAATAAACAATCTTTATTGAAAAGACAAACTGCTCAACTTATTTACTGACAACTACTCAGGGCGACCTTTAGCTGTTCACTCAACCTCCTTATATCCTCCTCAGTATGCAAAGCGCTCAACACAATCCGCGTGATAGGTGGGTCAGTCGGCTGCGGATATGAAAAACTGGAAATCATCGTTTTATGCTTGAATAAAGAATTGTATAACTCGTTTTTTTCAGTGTAAAAAACGGGATAATTATCTAAAAACCTAAAATTAGGTAATAGGGTTTCATTCAATTTTTTAAACAATTCTATGTTTGTTCTTAAAATTTGTCTCGCCTCTTGATAGACATTTTGAGCATTTAAAAAAGCATGCAAATAAGCCGGAACAATGGGCGACGCACCCACAAAAAGCGGATTTTGCCGAATCGTTTGGATGGTCAGGGGGTCGCTCAAAATCACCCCGCCGGGAATGCCTAACGCTTTCGCCAATGACGCAATGACAATTAACTTAACATTGGCTTTGGCTAACTGCCTCAATTTTTCAAAATTACCGGCGCCATTTTTAGGATTATTTGAAACCGAATCCACAATCCCTATGGCGTGCGAGTCATCAAAAATCAGGGTAATATCTAGATTATCAGGCAGTTGTACAATCCAAGAAAAGTCATAAACTGTGCATTTAAGCGGGTCAATAGCATTGCAACAAATCACAACCGGCGTGCTATCTTGTGAAACCATATCCACAATGTTTTGGGTAAAATGTTCATAACTATCAAACTTATACTGAGGGGTAGTATTTTGAAGTCCATTGATGGTATTTTTCCAAATCGCCGGATGCACGGAGGGTGCATAAATGAATCGTTGAGGTGGCAAACTTTGCACTGCCAACTGCCCTGCCAATAAACCCGAAGTGACCGTTAATGCCGCTTCCGCACCCGTCCATTCGGCAAGGTAATTCTCTGCTTTTTCATATATGTCTAACTGTAAATTATTATTTCTGGAGGCTGAAAAAATAGTGCCGTAGCGGTCGAGGCCTTCATTGAGGGCAGTACGGAAAGCGGGTTGAAGCCCCATACCGAGATAAGAAGTACCGCTAAAAAATAGATATTCTTCATTGTTAAGAGTGAGTGTGCGCCCCGGTAAATGGTCAATTTTAATCATATTCTAAGTATTGAGGATTAATTTAGACAAAACTAATAACAAATAATATTGCTTGCTGCCGAATAGCGCCTAATTGTTATTACTTTTGCGCACTTTTTCATCTGACTCGACTATATCAATGACAACTAAAAACCTTCCGACCCTCGTTTGGGTAGCTTTTGTAGCCATTTGCTTGGTATGGGGCACTACTTATCTGGGGATAAAAATCGCCATAAAATATTTCCCACCTTTTTGGTTTTCCGGTTTTCGTCATGTTTCTGCCGGGACAATTTTTTTGATTTTCTGTCTCATTCGCGGCTATCGTTTCCCGACTTGGCACGAAACGCTGCGGCTTTTTATTGTCGGTTGTTTTATGGTTATCGGCGGCAATGGGCTTTTATCTTGGGCTGAAATCTACATTTCAAGCGGTTTAGCGGGTATTTTAAGCTCAATGGCTCCGCTCTACATCACATTTTTAAGTATCTTTTTTTTTCAAGGGTTTCGGGTCACTTGGGTGATTTTGGGCGGTTTAGTTTTGAGTATTATCGGTATCATTCTTTTATCAAAACCGGATGAAACGGTCAAAATAACTGACGGATTCGGTTTGGGTATCGGCTTGACTTTTATTGCCAATTTGTGTTGGGCGTTTGGGTCAATTTTTATGAAAAAATATCCCACTCAAGTGCATGTGTTTATGCGTACAGGCGTGATGATGGTGACAGCCGGTTTGGTCAATTTGGTATTTGGTACGCTGTTCGAACCGGCTGTTAATTTTGCGGCTGTTCCGGCGGAGGGCTGGTGGACGGTGCTGTATTTGATTACGGTCGGCTCCATAGTAGGTTATATGTGTTTTGTCTATTTGTTGGATTATATGACGCCCGCACGGCTGTCGATTCATGTGTATGTCAATACGGTGGTGGCGGTTTTAGCCGGTTGGTTGTTGGCTGGCGAGCACCTGACCTGGCTCATGTTTGGGGCAATGGTTGTGATTTTGACGGGGGTGATTATTGTGAATAATGAATATTCGAAAATGGCGCAGAAGGGGTTGAGGGTTTAAATTATTCAAGGTTCAGATGCTTTTGAAGCATTTGACACCTGAAATCACCCATTTTATGCTACAATAGGCTTTTTACTCAAGGATATTTTTAGGGGTTTAGGCTAAATCAATTTCGCACGACTTCCTCCTCCTCTTGCCACGGAGGTGATACAATGACGTAAAAACTCAGTTCCTTGTCACCGGTATTTTTAATCCACTGCTCGACACCCGCCGGTACCAATGCTGTATCGCCCTTTCTGACTATTCCTGATTCTTCGCCGATAAACAACTCGCCCTCACCTTCCAAAATCACGTACAATTCGCTGTTTTTTGTCAAAATATGGGGCAGACTTGACTCTCCTACCGGTACGACGGCATGAGCAAGGCTATACGCCAACTCCACCGCATCGTTTTTGGGATGCACGAATTCTTTGATTATCGTCTTATCGCCCGCAATAAAGGGGGTAATTTCGGTCAATGATTTTTTAAACATACTTGAGAATTAAAAATACGCAAGGAAATAACACCGTTTAGACATCCATTTTAACAAGCATACCCAACATAAAAAAATGGAGGCACGTGTCAATTTGTGTCGGTTCAACGGTGGGATAATTTTTCAAAAAAGCTTTTTTGAGCCAACTCAATTTTGTGGTGAGTCGGCTGGCTTCTGTTCTTATTTTTTTAATATCACCGGATAAATCATTATTGACAATCAAAACCCATGAATTGTGGGTTGTTTCTATCAAAATATCAATGTCAGAATCCAACAAACGACCGTCAAAATGGGCTTTGATGGGGTATCGGTGAAGCAGTACTTTCACGGCATAAGTCTTATTGATATAATCATAAAACCCGTCTCCATTTTTCACAAATGTTTGATAATCAATCATTTCTGAAAGGTCGTATCGAGTAATAATATTTTTAGCAACTTCCAAACGATCGTTTGTGGGCGCAGCCGTTAGGTAAGAGTCCAAAGCTTTTGCCACGCGTTGTGGTTGAGCATCTTCTTTGAGAAACAAAGGCGGTGCATAACCGTTGTTGGGGATTGTGGCTGATTCGGCGTCGGGTTTTAGATAGCGACCATCAGAAGTGGCTATTTCTTTTTCAATGTCTATGACATAGGTTAAAAACGATTTTTTGCCCTTTCTTTCTTCAATAAACTCAATATTTTCAGTGCGCGACTCGGCATAGCCGAAGTCTTTGCCATACGAAAACTCTTCAAAATCCTTGGTCAAATACCTTTCTTGCCAGACAAAAGGCGTTTCGTTGCCCGGTTCGATGGTCGGAAAATCATCTTTGCCGGCGTGCCACGTGCGATTGAGCCACCGCGTGGGGGTTTGTGAAGTCGGGAAAATGAGGTAATCCCGCGCCCTTGTCACACCCACATACAGCACCCGCGCCTCTTCCGACAATCCCGCCTGAGTCGCTTCTTTTTTGGCGGCAGAATCGTTGATGCGCTCTTCAAGTTCCGTATTTTTAAACAAATCGGCATACGGGTTGACCCAAAAACGCAACCACCGATTGCCTAAAATATCATCTAAATTAACTTCGGAATGTTGATTTACCCCCCCCTCTCCGAAGGAGTCCTTATGGACAGTATCTTCATTTTTTAAGGTTGAAATGGGCTGAATAGAAATGCCAAATACTTGGTCCCGCAGATTATTCTCCAAATTGCCGAGTATGACAATCGGATATTCCAACCCCTTTGACCGGTGATAGGTCAATACATTCACGGCATCAGGACCTTCGCCGCTGCTTTGGGTGTCTTCACTCCGTTCCTGCATATTGCTGAGCCAAAGTAAAAAACCGCCAAGCGAAGCAGCCGTGTGAAGTCGGTTACAATTTTCTTCATATTGAATAGAAAACTTACGGATAACATCCACATTTTCTAGCCTTTGCGCTGTATTTCCCCAAGCAGATATAATGCGCCGGAGGTCAAGTTCTTCCAATACCAGATTTAATATTTCGTTGGAGGACAACTCAATTATTTCTTTTCTTAAATCA
>JANPGW010000221.1:0-13096 GCA_031424115.1 Saprospiraceae bacterium
TATTAATTATTTGTTGCACTTTTATTTATTGCAAAAATAGTGATGAAAAGGTTAGCATTGTATCTAATACTAAAATTCAAAATACAATAGGTTATGAGGATAGAGCAAAGTGGGAAATATATAAGTATAATATGTCTATAATAGACATTACAATTGATAGTGGTCAAAAAATTGATTTTTTAGAGTGTGATTTACACCTACTAAAAGATAATAAAGATTCTATAAAGATAGAGTATATAGATGGAGACAAATTAACAACATTATATTTTTACCCCTTATATAATGGATAAGAATAAAAAAATCCCGCTCACAAACGTGAACGGGATTTTTAATATCGGATATCTGCAAAAGAGATGCTCTTAAGCTTTCAATTTTTGTTTTACTTCGATAATTTCGTACGCCTCGATAAAGTCACCTGCCTGAATATCATTGAAGTTATCAATGGTCAAACCACATTCAAAACCGGATTTGGCTTCTTTAACGTCATCTTTGAAACGTTTGAGTGAACCCAACTGGGCAGTTGCACCTTCTTTGACCGGGAAGATAACGATACCGTCACGGATGACACGAATGAGATTTTTACGCTCGATTTTGCCTTCCTGAACATAACATCCTGCCACAGTACCAATTTTCGAGATTTTGTACACCTCGCGGACTTCGACAGTACCCAAGATTTTTTCTTCTTTGGTCGGCTCCAACATACCTTCGATTGCCGAACGGATTTCCTGAATGGCTTCGTAGATGACGGAGTACAATTTAATCTCAACCCCTTCACGCTCTGCGAGTTTACGCGCATTGAGCGAAGGACGTACTTGGAAGCCAATGATGATAGCATCAGAAGCGGAAGCCAACATGACATCAGATTCCGAAATGGCACCCACTGCTTTATGTATCACATTGACCTGAACAGTTTCATGTGACTGTTTGAGTAACGAATCTGACAAGGCTTCGACTGAACCATCCACGTCACCTTTGATGATGAGGTTAAGTTCTTTGAATGTACCGAGCGCCAAACGACGTCCGATTTCATCCAGACTGATTCGTTTAGTTGCACGAGCGGACTGTTCACGAACAATTTGAGCGCGTTTTGTTGCAATCTCTTTTGCTTCGGATTCGTTCGGCATAATTTTAAACGTCTCACCCGCTTGTGGTGCGCCACTCAATCCAAGAACGAGAACCGGAGTAGCCGGACCCGCTTGCAATATTTTTTTACCGCGTTCATTGTACATTGCCTTGACTTTGCCGGCGTGTTCGCCCGCAACCATGGGGTCACCGATTTTTAAAGTACCTGATTGAACGAGCATTTTAGATACATAACCGCGACCTTTATCCAATGATGCCTCGATGACTGTACCCATTGCCCGTTTATTCGGGTTGGCTTTCAAGTCAAGAATCTCGGATTCCAGCAATATTTTTTCCAGTAATTCTTCAATACCGACACCTTGTTTGGCTGAAATATCTTGCGATTGATATTTACCGCCCCATTCTTCAACGAGGAGATTCATTTGAGCCAACTCATTTTTGATTCTGCCTGGGTCAGCTCCCGGTTTATCAATTTTATTGATAGCAAAAATGATAGGTACACCGGCCGCTTGCGCATGGCTAATAGCCTCTTTAGTTTGAGGCATGATGCTGTCATCCGCTGCAATAATGACGACCGCAACGTCCGTAACTTTCGCACCCCTTGCCCGCATCGCCGTAAAGGCTTCGTGACCCGGAGTATCTAAAAATGTGATTTTGCGACCGTTTGCTAATTTTACTTCATAAGCACCAATGTGCTGCGTGATACCACCGGCTTCACCGCTGGCTACGTCCGCTTTACGTACGTAATCGAGCAAAGATGTTTTACCGTGGTCAACGTGACCCATGATAGTCACGACCGGAGCGCGCGGCAACAAGTCCTCCGGAGCATCCGGTTCTTCTTCAAGCGCACCAACTTGTTCTTCGGCAGAAACGAATTCTACTTCTTTGCCAAATTCACTGGCGATAACTTCAATCAATTCCGCATCCAAACGTTGATTGATGGATACGAAAATACCGAGACTCATACAAGTTGTGATGATTTGAGTCGGTGAAATATCCATGACATTAGCCAAGTCAGACACAGAAATGAATTCTGCTACCTGCAATTTGGCTCTATCTGCTTCTAATTGATTCAGCTCTGCTCTTTCCCTATTTCTATCGCGCTTATCACGACGGATTTTCTGACCTTTGTTTTTACCGCCTAAATTAAGGCGCGCCATGGTTTCCTTGATTTTCGCTTCAATTTGTTGCTGCGATATAGCAACCGGTTCTGTGCGGCGTGGAGGACCTCCGGGTTTGTTATCGGTGGAAGGCGTCCGTGGGCGATCATTCGGACCACCGCTGCGATTATTAGCCGTATTTTGTTGATTGGTTCCAGTGTTAGTACCAGTACCTGTGCCTTGTGCACCCGGTGCTGTCGGGATTTTTTTGCGTTTGCGTTTACGCGCATCTGCACTGTCGCCCGTTCCCGCTGCGCCGCCGGTTTGGGTAGTTGGTTTAGCTGTGCCTGTTCCGGTCGGACGGTCACCTGGGCGTCCACCCCCTTTTCCTCTATTTTTATTTCTATCGTTGGGATTAGTAGCCCCTTTTTCCTTCTCGATAAATTTGTCGATATCGATTTTACCCTTTATTTTCAAACCTCTTAATTGAGGTGCTTCAGCGCGAATGAGTTCATCATTATCCACATCACCGGCAATCCGGCTATCCGGTTCAGTCCCCGGCGCAAAGATTTTGAGTGGTTCAACTACAGGTTTGACAGGTTCCGGCTTTTTTTCAACCGGTGGAATGGGAGGGTTTTGAGTGAAATTTTTATTACCACCCTCATTTCTGTTGTTTTGCGGTCTCTGCTGATTATTATTATTATTGTTTTGCGGTCTCTGCTGATTATTATTATTGTTTTGCGGTCTCTGCTGATTGTTATTATTGTTTTGTGGTCTCTGCTGATTATTGTTATTGTTTTGCGGTCGCTGTTGCTGTGGATTGTTATTTTGCGGTCTCTGCTGCTGCTGGTTATTGTTATTATTTTGCTGCGGCTTTGGCTGTTGCGGTTGTTCAGGAAGCTTTGGCTCTTGTGGCTGAGGCGTCACTGGCTGGGTGTTGACCGGCTGTTGCGGTAATTGGCTTACCGGCTTCTGCTCAGGCTGTTTAACAACGGGCTCTGGTTTTGGCGGAGAGACAGGTTCTTTTTTATGTGGTGTTAAGTCAATTTTACCCAATACCTTAGGCATTTGAGCGCTGGCTCGTTCGATAACCTCTGGCGTTGATTTCTCAGCGGGTTTATCCTCAGTGTTAACAGTTTCTTTCGGCGGAAAAAGACTGATTGTCTTTTTTTCATGAAACGGAGGAATTTGCGGAGGCGTGTGTACTGAGGGGGGGGTAATAGGCTTAACCACCGGACGCGTTCCAATCACTAATTGGTCGGCTTTTTGTTTCTCAGCTTTGGAGTCTGAGAATTTTTTCATTAAAGCATCGTACATCCCGTCCGATAACTTAGCATTGGGCTTGTTTTCGACATCGAAACCTTTATCAGTCAGGAACTCTACTATGGATCCCATACCGATATTCAGTTCTTTTGCTACCTTGATTAACTGTCTTTCCATTAAAAGTTTTATATACAGAAATATGAATTTGCGGCTCGGTAGGCAAAAGAGCAATTGATGATGTCTTAGTTTTTACACCTTCACGTTTTCATTATCCACGATTTAAATTGGTTAAATAAAACATATCATCAGCCATTTTACCTGTTATTAATTATTTTTTCGGTCATTAAAAAGTCAAAAGAAAGACTCTCAAAAGCCTTTAAGTCACTCTTAACTTTCTTTTAACAATATTTACTTCAAAAAGATTCGCAAAGTTACATCAAATCTTTTTACCTTTTTTAATTATTTTCAGAAATGGCTGCTTTTTTGTAAAAATTTGGGGGTTAAGAAGGTAGGAATATTTAAAAAAGATAAAATTTAGGCAAATTGGGCGATTGGTGAAATGATATCCGCAAACGCTGTCATTGATAGTATAGAATCATTTTTAGGGATACTGTTTGTGAAGTTAACCTATTGTCTTCAGTTTTCGTTATTATAAAGTTGACTTTTAGCCATATCTTGTTGTATTAGATCATGCTGTAATAAATTCGTACAAGTAGGCTTAATATTTACATACACAATTCTCTTATTCTCTATATAATGCCATAATATCACTATCTGATAAAATTCGACTATAAACTCTTGTATCATCTATATCACCATTCAAAACAAATGTTCCTGCTGGATTAGTATTACCACCGAAACTTAATTTACCTGAAGTAAAGGCGTTAGGAATACCTTCACCACTATGGATGAATATTCCGTTGACATAAAGTTTGAAAAGCTTACCTTCTTTAGTCAGCGCAATATGACTCCAATAATCTGTTGGAAGGGAATAGTTTGAATTAACTACATCTTTTGAGACATTTCCAAGTAATACCTTACATTTATCGCCTTTTACACCTGGGTCACCTGAATAAATAATAATGCCCCACCCATTTGAGGATGATTGACCTTCGTAAAACACTAATGAATTTTGTTGTGGCGTAGCAGGCTTAAACCAAGCACTTATTGTAACTTTATTTAAATTTTGAGTCAAAGAATTTCTTTCAACAAAACTCTTGATACCATCTACATATAAAGATTGGCTTGCTGTACTACCCCGTCTATCTTTATTGAAGACTGGTGTACTTGTAAATGTACCATCATTGTTTTTTCCACTTTTATCTTTTGCATCGCCATTAAATGTATAATGCAGAATAAGACTGTCTGTCAAATTATTTGTAATAGGCGTGGGGCAGGCAGTTTTTTTACAAGAATAAGAGCTGCCTATTAACAAGCAACTTAATAAAACAAAAATTATATTTTTCATTTATTAAATTAAATTTTAGAGCTGATGAGATTGTTTTTAAAAAGTTAATACAACAAAATTCAAACCAATTATGGCGCCACTGTTGTCTCTTGGTTTCAGCATTGTTAAAGTTGTCGTTCTATTGGAACTATCTTGAATCAATGGGGTAAGGAGAAATAAGGCGAAAGTGCCATATTGATTATGAATAAATTTCTTAAAATACCGCCCCCTCCAAAGGTGACCCTTTGCATAGTGATTAAATGGGTTTGTCAATATCCGACTTATAGCACTATTATGCAATTACAAAAAAAAGGATATATATTATCCTTGAAAAAATAATCTATCGGCATACCAAAAAATGGAAAGCATAGCCACATAGCTTTTGGAGCGCATTCCATTATTTCATGGCGCTTAATTGCTGAGCATTAATAATTCCGGCGGTGCTGGCTGTGTTGTTAAAATAGATAAAAGCTTGTTTTACTTTTGGTTGTTGAAGGATAGTTTCATGCAATTGACGAAGATGCTCGAGAGAGTAATTTGAATAAAACATTTGAGGTTTACCATGTAATCTGATATAAACCGTTTCCCTATTAGCAATGATGGTGTCGGGTAGAGAGGGGTGGCTGACGCTGCAAAAAACAATCTGCTTATGGCTTAATGTATCATAGACTGCCGAAGTCCACCAACTATCATGTCGAAATTCGATGACATTTTTAAAATGGGGATTTAAGCTACTGGTGATTTGAGCTAATTTTTCCTCACTAAAATGAATACTTGGGGGTAATTGAAATAAAATACACCCTAATTTATCCTTCATGCCTTCTTCGCAGACAGAATAAAAATCATCAATGATTGACTGGGATTCATTGAATTTATTAATATGAGTAATTTGTTTTGGAGCCTTTATAGAAAACAAAAAACCTTCGGGGCTTTTATCATTCCATGTTTGCAAACTTTTCACCGTCGGAAATCTATAAAAAGTTGAATTTATTTCTACTGTATTCAGATGTTCACTGTAAAAGTTTAGCCATTTACTTTGAGGTAAAGCATCGGGATAAAAAACATTTTTCCAATGTTTGTTGTAAAAACCTGAACAGCCGATGTTGAAAAGTGTTTGCATTTAATTCAATTCTATTAAGGCGTTTTATTTTTACCTGCCTTGATAATAAAATAAATGATAAGGACTATGACTGCGATGACAAGAAAGGCACCGAACCCCATGCCGGCTTTAAATATTCCAGCTATTGCTTCGCATGAACTTAACATTGAAGAAATGAGGAGTAAAACAAAGGCATTGACAATATTTGAATTTTTCATCGACCAAAAGTTTTAAATGTTTATTATAATTGTTGCCAATAAATAAAACACACTTCAAGACAAAATGTTGTGAAGCGGTTATAAACTTTCCGCTCTAACAATTGTGTTTAAGAGATATGTTTATGAGCGATTTCAAAAGCTCATGTCAGATTTTTTTGTAAATAGACAAAATAACAAACAGACAAATGTAGTTTTGTGTTTTTAATGGGCTAATATATAATAAAAACATGATGCATTTTACATTTTTGGGCACGGGTACTTCGCAAGGCATTCCGGTTATAGGGTGCAGTTGCAATGTCTGCAAGTCGAGCGACCCGCGTGACAAACGCTTGCGGACATCCGCCATGGTGAGCAGTGGTAAAAAAAATATTGTGATTGATACGGGACCCGATTTCCGTCAGCAAATGCTGCGAGCAGGCATAGACGACGTGGAGGCTATCCTTTTTACGCATGGACACAATGACCACACGGCGGGTTTAGATGATGTGCGCCCTATAAATTTCCGCCATAAAAAACACATGCCGCTTTATGCGACCCCCTCAGTACAACAGGAGTTGAAAGCCCGTTTTAGTTATGCCTTTGTTGACGAGCCTTATCCGGGAGCGCCGCAATTGGATTTTATTTCGATCTCTAAGGACGAGATGATAGAAATAGGAGACTTCAAAATTCAACCGATTGAAGTGTCGCATGGTATGGGTAATACCGTTCTGGGATTTCGCTTCAAAGATTTGGTGTATATCACGGATTGTAAATCCATAGATAGTGTGGAGTTTGAGAAAATAAAAGGTGCTAAAGTCTTGATTTTAAATGCTTTACATCATTCAAGCCATTACTCGCATCTTAACCTTGATGAAGCTTTGACCATCATTGAGACCATCCAGCCCGAAAAAGCCTATTTGACCCATCTCAGCCATAACATGGGCAGGATGAAAGATGTCATTAAGACCTTGCCTAAAGGCGTATCGCTGGCGTTTGATAGGTTGAAGGTGGAGTTTTAAATCTCACTCAATATTTTCACACAACCATTTATGCCAAGATGGCGTTTTTACTTAAAAATACACAATATGAACAAACTCATCCACGAAACGAGTCCGTATTTATTGCAACATGCCCACAATCCGGTGGAGTGGCACGCTTGGAAACCCGAAGCTTTTGAACGGGCAAAGGCGGAAAACAAGCCGATTTTGGTGAGTATTGGCTATTCTACCTGCCATTGGTGTCATGTGATGGAGCGCGAAAGTTTTGAGAACGAAGATACGGCAGCGTTGATGAACCGCTATTTTATCAATATCAAAGTGGACAGAGAAGAGCGTCCCGATGTGGATCAAATATATATGGAAGCGTGTCAAATCATCAGCGGTGGCGGTGGCTGGCCCCTCAATTGTTTTTTGTTGCCTGATGGACGCCCGTTTTTTGCGGGGACGTATTATCCGCCGGAGGCTGCTTATAACAAACCTTCATGGACGCAGGTGTTGAAAAATATTGCTAATGCTTTTCAGACTAAAAAAGACGTGGTGGAGCAGCAAGCGCAGCAATTGATGGATATTATTGAAAAGTCTGACAAAAATTATATCAAAAAAGTAAATAAAAAACAGGACGAAACGGGGCTGGCGATTGAGGGAGATGTGGAAAGCACTATTTTCACTCAAGAAACGATAGACAGAATTTTTCACGGGTTGTGCGAGCGTTTTGACAAAGAAGAAGGTGGTTTTGGCGGCGCGCCTAAGTTCCCTGGTTCTATGAGTATTCAGTATTTGTTAGATTATTATTTTTACACAAAAAATCCGGCAGCACTTGAACATGCCGAATTGTCGCTTACCAAAATGATACAAGGCGGCATTTATGATCAAATAGGCGGTGGTTTTGCGCGCTATGCGACGGACAGGGAGTGGTTGATTCCGCATTTTGAAAAAATGTTGTATGATAATGCCTTGTTAATCAATGTGCTGAGTGATGCCTATAAATTGACCCGAAAAGATATTTATCGGGAGACAATAGAGGAAACATTAGATTTTGTTGAAAGAGAAATGTTAGCCCCCCCCGCACCCCAAAGGGGGGAGTTGATGCCTGCCCCCGGGGGGCGGGGGCAGGGCTTTTATTCCGCCTACGACGCTGATTCGGAGGGTGTGGAAGGCAAGTTTTATGTGTGGGATAAATCGGAAGTGGAGGCTATTTTAGGGGAAGAGTCAGCTCTTTTTTGTGCTTTCTATGATATTACTGAGGGGGGGAATTGGGAACACAAAAACATCCTTTGGCGACATAAAAGTTATGAGGAATTTGCCGTTTTAAAAAATATGTCCGTTTCGGATTTGAAAGCTCGGATAAAAGCAGCGGGAGATAAATTATTTAAAGTCAGGGTATTACGTATTAAACCGGGATTAGATGATAAAATTCTATTGTCGTGGAATGCTTTAATGATTTCGGCTTTTGCGCGCGCTTATGAAGCACTTAGCCATTCACATTATCGTGATTTAGCGGTGAATACTTTGGAATTTATTTTACAAAATTTCCAAAAAAAAGGAGAAAAAGGGTTTTATCACACTTATAAAAACGGTATTGTGCAATACGATGCTTTTTTGGAGGATTATGCATTGTTAATAGAAGCGTTAATTGATGTTTATAGCATTAGTTTCAATAAAAAATATTTATATCTTGCGCGGGAATATTCTGAATACGTGATTGAGCATTTTATTGACAATACCGATAATTTGTTTTATTTTACATCTGAAAATCAAAAAGATATTCCGTTGCGCAAAAAAGATTTGTATGATAGTGCTATGCCTTCCGCAAATTCTACCATGGCAAAAAACCTCATACGCTTAGGAATCGTATTTGATAATGACAAGTATAAGAATTTATCAATCAATATGTTGCAAGCCGTTTTAGATGTCATTAAGCGATATCCATCAAGTTTTTCAAAGTGGGCGGGAGTTGTGTTAGCGGTTGTGAAACCATCTTTTGAAATTGCAATCGTAGGAGAAAACGCTTTTGAAAGAGCCACAGAAGTTAATTCAGTGTTTTTACCTAATAAAATAGTGATGGCAAGCGTTGAAGAAGATGAAACGTTGCCTTTACTAAAGGGGAGGCAAGTGGCAAATGAAACGCTCATATATATGTGTCAAAACTATACCTGCCGACTGCCTGTAAAGACAGTGAGTGAGATGAAAGACTTAATTTGATGTTCCATGTTTTCTTATTGATTTTGTGTTTGATTTGAAAACCTTTATATAAACATACATAAATGTGTTACCATGAAGAAGATTTACGTCCTATTGTTTTTTATCATCTTCTCGTTGCCCTTAAGTTTTGGGCAGCAACCGGGTCAATATAGTTTGTATATGCTCAATCCGTATGGGGTAAATCCTGCAGCAGCCGGTTTGAAAGGAACATTAGAGGCAACCGCCGGTATGCGTACACAGTGGGTAGGCATTGAAGGGAAGCCGTTGACGCAGTATTTGAACGTGACACTCCCCCTCAGTATAGTGAGCAGTGGGGTTGGTATTTCTATCCATAATGAAAGTATTGGCGCGCGAAGTGGTCTGACCGCAAAAGCGAGTTACAATTATATGATGAAGGTAGGAGGTGGGCAATTGTCATTTGGAGCATCAGGTGGCATAGTGCAGGGGACTTTGAACGGCTCAAAATTGCGCACACCGGGCGGCGATTATAATCAGGGTGTTATTGACCATAAAGACAATATTTTATCCGCTGTTTCCATCAATGGAATGACCCCTACTTTCGATATGGGCATTTTTTTTATGAATGAAAAGTTTGAAGCTGGCATTTCGGCAAGCAATTTGATAGAACCCAAATTAAAGTTGACCGGAACGACGGACATCAATGTTGTATTGAAAAGGAATTACTACGCGCTCATTGGGACTCATTTTAATCTTGTTGGAAATTTTAGTATCCATCCTTCTATATTAATTAAGTCTGATGCGATACAAACTCAAATGGATTTTTCTACCTTTGTGCGCTATAATGATAATATTTTTTTAGGTGCAACGTTTAGAGGGTACAACAAAAATAGTCAAGATGCCATAGCGGCTTTTGGCGGTTTGAATCTGAATTCGAAGTTGAAATTGGCTTATTCTTATGATATAACGCTGTCAACTTTAAAAACAGTGACCCAAGGTACCCACGAAATTGTATTACAATACAATCTTGGCAAAGAATTTGGAAAGGGTAAGTTACCACCGATTATTTATAATCCGAGGTTTTGATTTTTTGAGTTTAACGAATATCCTGCAACGAATACAAATATCGAGTTTTATACTAAAACTTCAACACAAGTAATTGATTTTCAACAAATTAATTCGCTTCTCTCCGATATTTGGCTTCTCTAAAATCAGGAATACATTATAACAAAAAAAATTTTTTCTCATACATACTTTTTTAAGAGTAGAGTGCGTTTTTAGAAAACATTATTCAGTGATGGAAAGCTGAAATCAAAATATTAGAAAAGTTTAATTTTTGTTTCTCTGCAAAACAATCTATATTTGGGCGTTTTTTTTTGAAAAACTCCTTTTAATATTTTCACAATTGAAGGAAAATCGTGTGTTTAAAGCAATGATGAAAAGACAATCAAAAGCACTATTGATGCTGATTGCCTTCGGGCTTACTATCGCTTCGTGCGGTAAAAAACAAGGTGGAGAGCTTATCGGCTCAAAAGACCGACCTACTTGGAAAGGTATTAACCCTTATGGTATGGTGTATATCCCTTCCGGTACTTTCCACGCCGGGGCAAGCGACCAAGATGTCAGCAATGTTTTCATGAATAAGCCTAAGGCGGTGTCCATACAAGGCTTTTTTATGGATGACACTGAGATCACTAATAATGAGTATCGCCAATTTGTAGATTGGGTTCGTGACTCAATGGCGCATGTTCTCTTAGATCATTATCTTGAAAGCGATGACGGTTCGCAGGTCATTGATTGGGATCAAGAGATTGATTGGGAAGATGAAACCTTAGGAACGCTTTTCTATGAAGGAAAAGATAAGTTCGAAGGCAAAAAAGAGCTCAACGTTGATAAATTCATCGTTGAATATCAAGAATATGATTGGCAGCGAGCCGCTCACAGCAATGGTAATTGGCAGAATGCTAATAAAAATGTGAAGCGTGGTGATCTATTCTTCAAGAAAAAAGTAAAAATCTATCCGGATACTTTGAGCTGGATTCGCGATTTCGCTTATTCTTACAACGAGCCAATGACACGTAACTATTTCTGGCATCCGGCTTTTGATGATTATCCCGTAATTGGTGTTAACTGGCATATGGCTCGCGCTTTCTGTTGGTGGAGAACTAAATTATGGAATGCTTACAAAGGCAGCGAAGTCAACACCGAAGATTTCCGCTTACCAACCGAATACGAATGGGAATATGCAGCCCGGGGTGGTCATGATTTGGCACCTTATCCTTGGGGTGGTTATTACACCCGTAACTCTAAAGGCTGTTTATTGGCTAACTTTAAGCCCGGACGGGGCAATTATCCCGAAGATGGCGGTCAATATACTGTAAAAGCCGATGCTTATTTCCCTAACGATTATGGCTTATACAATATGGCGGGCAACGTGTCGGAATGGACTATTACAGCTTATACTGACAATAATCAAGGTTTCCACGATTTTAATCCTGATTATCGCTATGACGCAAAAGATGATGATTCTCCGGCGAAAAAACGCAAAGTTGTTCGCGGTGGTTCTTGGAAAGATATCGCATATTATCTGCAAACAGGTTCACGTTCTTTCGAATATCAAGATACAACCAAATCATATGTAGGTTTCCGTTGTGCCTTAACATTCTTGGGTCGTTCAATCAATGACTTCTAATTGATACTAAAATTATGAGATAATACTGAGGGGTAAAAAAAATGATACCCCTCAGTATATTACACAGAAAATCGGCACGATTCTCGCCCATATTAATTTTTCTATAATATTTGTGAAATACAAATAGCCCAATAACACTTTTTCTGACACTCAATATTTTCTACGATTTTATTTTTTTTATAATAAAAGTAAAATTGTCGGATAGATTCTTATACATTATATTGAAACGGATTAAAATATTTTCTTAACCTTATTCTAAACTTTGAACGATATGAGTTTCTTAAAATCGAAAGGATTCAAGTACATCAAAAACTTAATTATTGGTGTCGGCGCTGCCATAGTACTAATTGGTGCATTATACAAAATCCAGAGCTGGGAAGGTGCTACTGAAATGTTGACTATTGGTCTTGTGACTGAAGCTATTTTATTCTTTATGTTGGGCGTCTTAGGCCCTGAACCTGATTATTATTGGGACAAACTTATTCCGGGTCTCAATGACTACAACTCTAAAATCGGCCCTCTTCAATTAGGAGGCGGAATGGCTCCAGCGCCTCAATTGCCGGGTTTGAATGGTGAAGTGGTAGAAAACAAATTGAGCGGTATGTTGAATGAACTTCAAAGCATGTCAAAAAGCCTTGGTTCTTTGAAAGCATTGCAAGAAGTTGACTTCTCAGGCACACAACAGCAAATTGCTTCAATGAATAATTTCTACGGAAAATTGACTGAAGCGATGGCTAATATGACGGATGCAATGGAAGATACAAAAATGTATAAAGAGCAAATGGCGGCTTTGAACAAAAACTTGGGTTCTTTGAATGCCGTTTATGGTGGTATGTTATCAGCAATGTCTAACGTAAGCAGATAATCATTTGCCTCCATACTATATCCAAAACCAATTTTTAATAAAAGATAAAATGTTATAAAACATGTCAATACCTAAGGAACCGCGGCAGTTAATGATTAACTTGATGTACCTCGTACTGACCGCGATGCTTGCCTTGAACGTATCGGCTGAGATTATCAATGCTTTCTTCTCATTGAACAAAGGGATTCAAGA
>JANPGW010000222.1:0-33107 GCA_031424115.1 Saprospiraceae bacterium
ACATAAAAGACTTTTTACAAGCACAAAATATTGATTTTCAAACTTTTAAAGACCACGTTATTTTTGAATACGATGAAGTCACTAAAGACGATGGCAAGCCTTACACCGTTTTCACCCCTTACAGCCGAAAGTGGCGAGCAAAGTTAGACAGCCGATTAGAAGAGGTGGATGGTAAAATCCTATCTTTTTATCTCAAACCCTATCCCAATGAGGCTTATTTTTCTCATTTTTACCCGATAGCCCCGGCGCAAAATATGCCAAGCCTTGAAGACATGGGCTTTACTCGGTCAAGCATCACCATACCGTCCAAAACGGTGGCGCGGAGTGTGGTGAAAAATTACGATACGACCCGCAACTTCCCTGCCCTGGCGCAAGGCACGACTAAATTGGGGGTTCATTTCCGATTCGGCACCATTTCCATTCGGGAAAAAGCTTTGGCAGCCTTGGGTTTGAATGAAACGTACGTGAATGAATTGATTTGGCGGGACTTTTACGCTCAAATTTTACAACATTTCCCCCACATCGGCGAAGGCAAATCTTTTCGCCCCGAATACGACCGCATCGCTTGGCGCAACGACGAAAAAGAATTTCACCGCTGGTGCACCGGCACAACGGGCTACCCGATTGTGGATGCCGGTATGCGCGAACTCAATGCTACGGGCTATATGCACAACCGTGTCCGCATGATTGTATCGAGCTTCCTGACCAAACATTTGCTCATTGACTGGCGGCTTGGCGAAGCCTATTTCGCCAAAAAACTCCTCGATTTCGATATGGCGAGCAACAACGGCGGCTGGCAATGGGCGTCCGGCAGTGGTACAGACGCTGCCCCCTATTTCCGCATTTTCAGTCCCAGCGAACAACAGAAAAAATTTGATGCCGATTTTAAATACATTAAACGTTGGGTGCTAGAATATGGCACCCCTCAGTATGTTAAGCCAGTTGTTGATCATAAGGAAGCACGGGAAAGGTGTTTGAGGGTTTATGGGGAGGGGTTGAAGAAGGGGTGAATTAATTGAATTTGACACGTGATGTATATTTAACGAAAATGCCCTGACTAAAGCAAGGGCATTTTTATTATAAACCAATGAGGTCAAAAGCATATTTTTGATAGTCAATGACGGCTAAAATTGACTATCCCCCCTTCTCCTCCCAAATCCCCGCCAACGCCACAATCATTCGCACCGCCGCTTCCATATCCTGAATGGACACATGCTCGTGGCGGGAGTGAATCGCCTGTTCACCGGCAAATAAATTGGGGCAAGGTAAGCCCATATACGAGAGTCGAGAACCATCGGTGCCGCCTCGAATACTGCCTAAATTGGGTTTCAATCCGGTTCTTTTAATGGCTTCGACCGCATAATCGGTCACTTGTGGGTATTTATCCAAGATGTTTTTCATATTGCGGTATTGTTGAAAAACCGTCATTTCTGCTTTTGAGTGCGGGTAGTCAGTCATGACCTTTTCCATCACCCCCCTCAGTATATCCGCTTTTTCTGCCAACAAGTCATTGTCAAAATCGCGCAAAATGAAAGTGATTTTGGCATTTTCCAAACCACCCTCGATTTTTACGGGATGGATGAAACCTTGTTTTTTATCGGTGGTTTCGGGTGTCAATCGCTCTTTGGGCAAAGCCGCCACTATATCAGCAGCAATTTTAATGGCGTTTTCCATTTTACTCTTTGCATAGCCGGGATGCGCTGCTACGCCTTGAATAGAAATAGTAGCACCATCCGCCGAAAAAGTTTCGTTTTCAACATCCCCGACCGGACCACCGTCGAGAGTATAGCCGAAATCTGCACCCAATTTAGCCATGTCCACTTTGTCCACACCCCGCCCAATTTCTTCATCGGGAGTGAATAAAATACGAATTTTACCGTGTTTGATACTTGGATTGTTGATGAGTTGATAGGCAGCGTCCATAATTTCCGCCACACCCGATTTGTCATCCGATCCCAAAAGCGTTAAGCCACTGGCGGTGATTATATCTTTGCCGATTTGTGTTTGTAAATACGGATAATCCGCCATCCGAATCACCTGCGTCGGGTCATCTGGCAGGACAATATCTTGCCCTTGATAGTTGTTATGCACGATGGGCTTGACGTCTGTTCCGCTGGCATCGGGGGCAGTGTCCACGTGGCTACAAAAACAGATAGTTGGCACGTTGGGCTTATCGGTATTGGCAGGAACAGTGGCGTAGACGTAGCCAAATTCGTCCATTTCTGCATCATTAATGCCCATTTCAAGCAATTCTTGAACGAGCAAACGGGATAGATTTTTTTGTTTTTCGCTCGATGGCGTCGTCTTGGAATTTGGGTCAGCTTGTGTATCAATCTGAACGTAGCGCAAAAAACGCTCGGCAACGGTATGTTTAAAATTCATTTTTTTATGTTTTTTAAATAAAATAATAGTTCGGCAATTTTTAGAAAGTAAGATTTATTGGTTACTCTTTTACAACCCTTTTTATCGTCTGTTTACCTTCCGTTTCTATTTCAACAAAGTAAATCCCTTTGGATAAATTTTTAAAATCCGCAATTTGTAAATCCTTATCATTTAATATTTTATCAAAAACGATATGCCCTAATATGTCATTAATTCGAACATGAACATCCGCTGATACATTATCTTTTTCAAGAGAAATATTTAAAATATCAGTTACGGGATTTGGATAAAATGAAGCGGATACTGAGGGGGGTATTTCAGACGTCGGTGTTGAACTACATACCGTGTTTGACCATACGTCTTTTTCACTAAATGACTGCCCAAGCGTGCCACACATCACCCGATTCATAAAACAGGATGCTTTTTTCACAACCTGAATGGCAGGATATGAACAATGATTCAAACTGTTTTGAACCCAATGCAACTCACTGTATCGCCCTGACCGACTCTTCAATTTTTCATGAATCACCGAAGAACCGTTCAGATAGGGGAAAGAGGTAGCACAACAACTTATCACCCGACCAAAACCAAAAGGCACTGTGCAATCATTGTCATCGTGAAAAGAAGTGATAGGCATATTTTCGTCAAAAAGTGAAGAATCTCTGTCAATCGCACCACAATTATTGATAATGCCTTTGAAAGAATATTTCACACGCAACGCATTTCCGGAGGTATCGAGCAACCCCTCGGTATTGCGAACACCGACTGTACAATACCGCTCTGCTTCTACTTGCGTCCAAAAAGCAGTCATCATAGCCGTTATCGAACCCGCACTCTCGCCACCAATAAATATTCGGGCAGTATCTATTTTAAAGGTTGCTGCATTAGTCACCAAATAGCGTGTTGCGGCACGGGCATCTTGGGTAGCACGATACATGGCATTATACATTTTGAAATATTGCCCCTGACAAAACAGGCAAACGCCCAATCCATCCGAGGCGGCACAACCCCAACCCAAACGATAACTCAAAGTAGCCGCAACAAAACCTCTTTTGGCATATTCACGGCACTGATAAGCCATATCGTTACGATTACCTAATAAAAAAGCTCCACCGTGAATTAGAATGACCAAAGGCCGTTTCGCCATTGTATCAGCCGAAACCTGAGGGTAATAGATGTCAAATTGTACATCCTGCATTTGTCCTGCGTCGTTTTTTACACGCGCATAAACGATATTGGAATCTTTTTTTATCTGGCTGTTTGAAAAAATAGAATCCGTATAACGGTGTGAACTGCATACATTCTGAGCCATCAAGTTTAAAAAAAATACTGACACTAAAATGAGTGTGAAAATGGATTTTTGTATCATTCTATCTTAAATTTAATTGAATAACAGGAAATTCAAGCAAAAATCTCACCACTTAATAATTCTTTCACCTCACATAAATATGCACAAAAACCGGAAAGTGATCGCTGTACCCACCGCGATAAATGGGTCCCGTATAAGTACGATTGGGCAATTTATTCCCGTTTTTATCGGTATAAGTCATAAAATCCATTTTGAAAACCATCATTTCTTTGTCGGCTTTATCCATCAAATTACCAGACACAATGATTTGATCAAATACCGACCAGCCTTTGTAGTAAATCGTACCTTCATTACGTTTTTCGAGGGGTTTACCAAGATTATACAGCATTTGTGCGTCAGTGCTTGCGCTTTGCGTCCACTCTTGCGCATTCAGCGTTTGAGAGACACTGACATTTGAAGGCGTATCGTTGAGGTCCCCCATGATAACGATGCCCACATTTTTATTTTTACTACTCGCTTCGGCTACGGCTTTGCGCAATTGTTCGGCTACAAATATGCGTTTAGGTTCGCTGACATCATCCTCACCCCGTCGCGAGGGCCAATGATTGATATAAACCGCCAAAGGTTGTCCTTTCAATGTGCCAATCACCTCCAGAATATCGCGGGTTTTGTCGCTGCTCTTAGAGAATTTAATGGGTATAGCACGAGACGATTTGACTGTAAAATCCGCTTTTTTATACAACATCGCCACATCAATACCGCGTTCGTCGGGCGATTCAAAATGCGCAAATACATAACCCGACGCCGTCATATTCGGTTGATTAGTAAGGTCTTGCAACACTCTGGCGTTTTCAATTTCACAAACCCCCAATATGGCAGGGAAGCCCATTCCTTCTATCACCTTAGCCAAGTTCGCCAGTTTTTTTTCGTACCTTTCTTGAGTCCATTTAAGGCGAGAAGTGGGCAAATATTCGGAATCAATTTTCACGGCATCATCTTCGGTATCAAACAAGTTTTCAACGTTATAAAAACCGACTTTAAAACCCGGACCTTTATTGCTGATATCAAAGCCATTTTCCGTAACTTGTGCCGCTGGTTTTGGGTCAACACTTGTTTTTTTGCCGACTTGACAACACGTAAACAACGCTATACTGAGGAATATTGCCAAAACGATTAAAAAACGCAACCAGAGGAATTTTTTCATTTTTTTTTATCTTTAATTCATTAAAAGAAAAGCAAAAGTAGTTTATAAAACTCTATTTCACATAAAAAATGACCGCTATGATTAGTCAAGATTATTTCACTTTTTTCGAAGACCTCGCTAAAAACAATGACCGCGAATGGTTCAACGCCAATAAAAAACGCTATGAACAATATGCCAAAGAACCTTTTATTGAGTTGGTAGAAAAAGTAGTGGCTGCTTTGGCGGATTCCGAACCGGAGTTATCGTTGATTCCCGTTAAACAAATGCTTTTCAGAATCAATAAAGACATTCGATTTTCAAAAGATAAACGTCCTTATAAAGAGCATTTATCGGCTTCTATCAGTCGGTTTGGCACTAAAGACAAACTGTATCCGGGGCATTATTTTCAATTAGGTGCAAACGAATCATTTTTAGCCGGTGGGGCTTATTTTTTTGAAGAAAAAGAGGTGTTGCTGCGCGTCAGACGTTTTATTATGGACAATGGAGAGCGGTTTTCGGAGCTGATTAATGACCCGATTTTCAAAGAAAAATGGGGCGACATAAAAGGCGAAAAGAATAAACGATTCACTCCTGAATTGACAGAAGCCATTGAATATCAACCACTTATAGCCAATACTCAATTTTATTGGGGCAAAAATATTGACCCCAAAGAGGCGTTACAATCCAATTTTGTCGATATACTGAGGGGGCACTTTGAAGCGGCTCAACCGATGAACAATTTTCTTAGAGAAGCTATATATGGGTAGTTTTTTAGTTGTAAGTTCCGAGTTGTGAGTTGACAGACTGTCAAAGCCTGAAATAGCTTGAATCGGGATGAAAAACAATTGGTTAAATTTTTAATTTGTTAAATTGTGTTAAAACTGAAATATCATTTGTCTTAAATAATGATTTTCACAATTATTTTACATAAATTTGACAAATTAAATAATCCAATTTTTTCACCTGAATAAAATACTCGCTTTATGAAAAAACTCATTATTGGCATTTTCTTAGGCTGTGTTATTGTCTTTGCATCTTCATTTGACACAAAAAATGAGACTTTCGATGACCATCAATACGACTATCTCTTTGAATCTACTCCACCCATTGTAGGCGATAGTATTGCTGATGAACGTGCCAAATACGTTGCAGAAGTGATGGAGACCATCAAAGGGAAGGAAAAAATGGCAGCGGATTCTGTTTTTAAAAACATCAAAATGTTTAAAAACATGCCTGCCGAGCGGATTCTTATGATTATGGATAAAGGCTGGGGGAATGCATTAGGCGTGAGTTGCACACATTGTCACAATACGCACGATTGGGCATCGGAAGAAAAAAAAGAAAAACAATTGGCGCGCGATATGGGTGCAATGACGGGAAAAATCAATAATGATTTATTGAAAAAGATAGAAGGTTTGGAAAAATCTAATATTGGCTGCAATACTTGCCATAGAGGTCAGAAGAAACCGGGCGGTGGTCGTCCGGGTGGTCCTGGAGGTCCCGGTGGTCCTCCTCCTCCGAAAAAGGATTAATTATGAGTTCTTCATTATTTTAAACTCATAGGCTAACAATTCCGCATATGACTTTTGTCATACTTTCGCTGTGCTTAGAATGACAAAAGCCATATGCGGAATTGCTGTTATGTATTTTGTTCTGCAAGTATTATTCTTTCACTTTTTCAAACTTCCCTCTCCGATAGGTATAAAAATAACCATCCAACAACTTAATCACCGCTTTGTGAATATTTTTAGGGTCAGAAATATACTGGTTTTGGACGTTTAAATTTTTATAAAAAGCGATATTGCGTTTATCTCTATCTACAATAAATCCCATGATAGTACTCTCTCCTCTCGACGGCATTTCGTTCCATGAACCACCGAAAAACCCGCCTAAAATACCGGAAATAATCGCTCCCGTTTTTGACCATTTATAGGTTTTTCGAGTGAGTTCGTAACCATCCATGTATATCCACAACAGAAAAGGAATAGAATCTTGCTGCATCATTTCCATCAAAGGCTTAGGAATGGGCATGTCTATATCTTCCGAAACCAGCAAGCGGTTTTTAATAACAGTCAAACAGCTATCAATCGTTCCCGCTTTGTTTTCAGGAAGCAGCAAATAGCTATAAGCAATATTTTTAGGTAAAACCTGTTCAATGGCGTCCATGGTATGTTCTTCGATTCTGACAGACATTTGGGTGCTGGTATCAGCGGTTTCTGAACCACTGACCAAGTCCACTACTACTAAAGGTCTGGCGATTTTGAGAGAATCAATATCAGCGGGAAGGCGATTGGACATTAACGCTTGGGTCGGCTTACAACTCGACATTGCAAAACAGACAAGGCAAGTATAATAAAAAAAATTGAAGCGCATAAAACGGGTTTTAATCACAAAATTAGCAGAATTAAGCGTGAAGCATATATTTCTTTTTGAAATTTTGAGGAAATACTGAAGGGTATCGAAAGATTGCTTATTTTTAGTTGTTTTTATCATATTATTAAAATTGTATTCATGACAACCACTCACTACCGCAATTGTAACCTCTGTGAAGCCATGTGCGGCATCGAAATAAAAACCGAAGGCGGGGTAATAACCACCATCATCGGTGACAAAAATGACCCGTTCAGCAGAGGGCATATTTGCCCCAAAGCCGTAGCCATGAAGGACATTTATGAAGACCCGAACCGACTTAAAAAACCGGTGAAGCGCACACCCGACGGATGGAAAACCATCAGCTGGGAAGAGGCATATAGTGAAGTGGTGTCTAAATTGAAAGATATTCAAAGCAGATATGGTAACAATGCAGTGGGCGTTTATCAAGGCAATCCTTCTATTCATAATATGGGAACTACGATGAATTCGCCGACGTTTTTCCGGCAATTGAAAACAAAAAATATGTTTTCAGCCACATCTACCGACCAATTACCCCATCATTTCGCAGCGTGGTTGATGTTTGGGCATCCATTATTGTTGCCCATTCCAGACATTGACCACACGGATTACTGGTTGATCATTGGCGGTAATCCCGTGGCTTCTAACGGGAGTATCATGACTGCACCCGATGTCACGCACCGACTGCAAGCCATCAAAAAACGAGGCGGCAAAGTCGTTGTCATCGACCCCCGTTTGACAGAAACAGCGGAAAAAGCGTCTGAACACCATTTTATTCGCCCAGGCAGCGATGTGTTTCTGCTGCTGGGAATGATTCACGTGGTTTTCAAAGAGAATTGGGTAAAATTGGGTAAAAATACCGACTATACTGAGGGGGTTGAATTGTTGAAAAAACTGACTCAAGATTATTCACCTCAGCAAGTTGAGGCTCAAACCGGTATTGCAGCCGACACAATCGAACGCCTTGCTAAGGAATTTGCAGCCGCTCCGTCTGCCGTCTGTTACGGTCGGGTCGGCGTTTCAACCCAAGCCTTTGGCGGTGTGAGTCAATGGCTCATTAATGCGCTCAATATTCTGACCGATAATTGTGACAAACAAGGCGGTGCCATGTTCACGGCTCCGGCTTTAGAGATAGTCAGACCGAGCAAATCACCCACTATTTTTGGTCGTTGGCGCAGCCGAGTGCGGAATTTGCCGGAGTTCATGAGCGAATTGCCGGTTGCGGCTTTGGCGGAGGAAATATTGACCGAAGGCGAAGGTCAGATAAAAGCCATGATTACAAGTTGCGGCAATCCAATTTTATCTACCCCCAATGGTGCACAACTCGATAAAGCGTTTGAACAATTGGAATTTAAGGTAGCGATTGATATTTACATCAACGAAACTACTCGACACGCTGATATTATTCTGCCGCCCGCCACCGGTTTGGAAACGCCTCATTACGACCTCACTTTCCATGCCTTGGCTATCAGGAACACGGCTAAATATTCCGAAGCGCTTTACCCAAAAGCCGATGGGGCTAAATATGATTGGGAAATCTATCAAGAACTAGCACACTTATTCAGTGGTGCCGAAGGTGAATGGGCGCCCGAACCGCCCGAAGTCAAGCTCAACATGGGTTTGATGTTTGGCAAATATCAATTGTCTTTGGATAAATTGAAAGAACAGCCACATGGCATTGATTTGGGTGCTTTACAACCTTGTTTTCCACAACGGCTGTTGACGAGCGATAAAAAAATCAACCTTGCCCCGGAATTACTCATTCAAGATTTGGAACGCGTGAAAGCCGCCATGGATAAAAAACCGACCCCTCAGTATCCGTTACTGTTAATCGGCAGACGCCATCTGCGGGACAATAATTCGTGGATGCACAATTCAGCCCGATTGGTCAGAGGACGCAACAGGTGTACTTTGATGATGCACCCCGCAGATGCACAAGTGCTTAATATTGATAATCAACAAGTTATAAAAATCTCGTCCAGAGTGGGAAGTGTGGAAGTATCCGTTGAATTGACCGATACGATGATGCGCGGTGTAGTGAGTATGCCTCACGGCTATGGTCATGCTCGTAAAGGCGTACAACTCGACGTTGCGCAACAACACGCTGGGGTGAGTGTCAATGATTTAACGGATGAATTCGTTTTGGATGAATTGACAGGGAATGCAGCGTTTAGTAATGTCGCGGTGCGGGTGGAGAGAATAGAGTGACCTGCTTATAATTTTTGGTGCTGCGCACTTTTTGTTTTTTGAGCCACCAACTTTTTTTCTTTTTTGTGCTGCGCACTTTTTTGAGCCACGAATTGACGAATTTTGCCAATCTATGTGTTGACATTGAAAATTGAAATAGTCAACATATAGATTGGCAAAATTCGTCAATTCGTGGCTCAAAAAAGTGCGCAGCACTAAAATCAAAAAATTCGTGGCTCAAAAAAAAATCAAACATTATGACATCGCGTAAATTTTTGACCCGCACTATCTGGATTTTATCATTGGTCAGCCTTTTTACAGACATTGCCAGTGAGATGCTCTATCCGGTGATGCCGCTTTACCTAAAAAGCATTGGTTTTTCAGTCGTTTTTATCGGCATTTTAGAAGGCCTGGCTGAAGCAACTGCCGGACTAAGCAAAGGTTATTTCGGCAATTGGAGCGATAATATCGGTAAAAGGTTGCCTTTTGTACAATTGGGTTATGGCTTGAGCGCTCTTGCCAAACCATTGATGGCCATTTTTCAGTACCCGCTGTGGGTGTTTTCTATCCGAACACTCGAACGTTTAGGCAAAGGCGTGCGCACAGGCGCGCGCGATGCTATGCTATCAGACGAAACAACGCCTGAGTTTAAGGGACGAGTTTTTGGTTTTCATAGAAGTTTGGATACTTTGGGGGCGGTATTGGGGCCCTCTTTAGCTTTGTTATACCTCTATTTTTATCCTGAACAGTATCAATCGTTGTTTTTTTGGGCATTTATTCCGGGTGTGATTGCTATTTCATTAACACTTCTGATAAAAGAAAAAGACGCCAAACCTACCACTAAAACCAAACCCGCTTTATTGGATTTTATCAAATATTGGAAAAAAAGTCCTGCCCAATACCGCAAACTTACCGGCGCATTGTTGCTTTTCACGCTGTTCAACAGTTCCGATTTGTTCTTGTTACTTAAAATCAAAGAATCAGGTTTGAGCGATAGTACCGCCATTGGTGTTTATATTTTTTATAACTTGATGTATGCGCTTACCTCCTACCCGATGGGCATTTGGGCAGATAAATGGGGCATGAAGCGCGTGTATTTGTCAGGGTTGTTAATGTTTGCGGCTGTTTATGCGGGCATGTCATTCGCCAAAGACGTAGGCTTATTTTTCGGATTATTCCTTTTATATGGCATTTATGCTGCCGCTACTGAGGGGGTGGCAAAAGCTTGGATTACCAACCTTTGCGACAAAAAAGATACGGCTACGGCTATTGGTACTTATACTGCTTTTCAAAGTGTCATGACACTGGTGGCGAGTACATTGGCGGGTATTATTTGGGCAAATTTTGGTGCATCGGTTACGTTTTTATTGACCGCTTTGATGGCGTTGGCGGTAATGCTGTATTTGACGTTTTTTTACAAGGAATAATTCAAGAGTTATTTTTGACAAAATTTAGTGCTTTTAAATGCGTTAAAGAAGTTATCAGTGTCATACACCATTCAAGATATTTTAAAATATGATAAGAAATGAAAGGCAAGATATTTTTTTATTGTTCAATAGTTGTGTTATTATCCTGCGGAGCATGCAAAAATGCACCTAAAGAACAAAATACAACCGAAAATTCTCCTTATACTGAGGGGGGGTTAGGGAGTGGTCAAACAGACAGTAGTCAAGCTGAACAAGCAATTGTCACGCCCAAAACTGATAAACCGGTGCAAAATATCACCGTCGTACCAAAACTACAAGTTGGTCTGATTGTCGCCAATATGACCGAAACGGATATTAAAAAGGTCTATGGTGATGAAAATGTAGTGCGGGTGGACAGAGGCGATGTCAAAACGGCTATTTTTCCAAAGACGGATAAAGAGTTAGAAATTACTTGGAAAAAAGGGCAAGAGTTTAAAAAATTGGAAACCGCTATCATCCGCAAAGGAGATTGGAAAACCGCCGAAGGTATCGGCATTGGCACGACCGTAGAGGAATTAAATAAAATCAATGGCAAACCCATCGAGCTATTTCAACGGGAAGAAAACTACGCCATGGTGCGTTGGAAAGAAGGCCATGTCAATCCCAAACTTAAAGTGATAGTGGATACCGACACTCGAAAAGTCATTGAAATGCAAATTGATTTTTAATTTTATTAAAAAATTATGCTGATAATTTTTAATATTCGGAATGATTTTTTCTATATCTTGTTTAGACAATTTTTGAATTACTTTTTGATTTAATTTTCAAAACCCGCGAACGGGTGACGTCGCGGGTTTTGTTTTCAATTTATTTATCCGTTATTGTTTTTTCAATCTTTTCTTCAATTCTTCTCGAGGAAAAGCTATGACTTTTCCTACTTGTTTTCCATTTCGATAAGTTACTACTTTAAGTGTTACAGATTTCCCCTCCGGAAAGTCAATAGGTTGAGTAAATTTTGTCGAAAATTTATCCGGAATTGTTTCATCAATGGTATAAAAAATATCTAAACCATTAATTTCAGTGCTCATATCCACCAAAAGTTTGTTGTCTTTCATACTGGGTTGTACAATCGCATCATAAACACTACGGGCATAATTGATGTCCGCTAAATCTGCTCTTTCAAACTGCAATTCCATTCTTTTAACAAAATAGTCCCAATTTTTAACACTTTGAGGCGACCAAAGGATGTCCGCCATAGCCCAAGCGCGCGGATAAGTAAGGTATTGGGCATGACGCAAAGTGGGTGTTTTTTCACTCCATAAATTAGCTTCACCTCCCAAAATAAACTTGGTATCAATGCCTTCTGCTGGTTCATAAGAGTATGTTTTTTTCAATCGAACAGATTTATATGACGTTGCATCCGGTTCTGCGAGAGGGTCGCCTTGAATAAGGTCAATGTAGGTAAAATCATTAGGCGTCATAACCACTGTATGCCCCTGTTTAGCCGCTTCTTTACCCCCCTCAGTACCTCGCCAACTCATCACCGAAGCTTCGGGAGCAAGGCCACCTTCTAAAATTTCATCCCACCCAATGAGTTTTTTTCCTTTCGATTTCACAATTTTTTCAACTCTCTTGACAAAATAACTTTGCAGCTCATGGGTATTTTTCAAACTTTCTTTTTTCATCAATGCCTGACAACCTGCGTCTTTTTCCCAATAACCATGATAGCACTCATCTCCGCCGGTATGGATAAATTGCCCCGGAAACAATGCCGCCACTTCCGTAAAAACTTTATCCAAAAACTCATACACTTTATCATCAGATGGGTTTAGCGCATTGTCAACCAACATTTTGAATTGACCATTGCCATACCATTCTGAAAATGAATGACCGGGTGAAACCTTAATTGTGGAGTCTTTAGTACAACACAATTCCGGATATGACGCAATGGCTGCTGTGCTATGACCCGGCACATCTATCTCCGGTAAAATCGTCACGTGCCTTTCAGTCGCATATGCAACAATTTCACGAATGTCATCTTGTGTATAAAAACCACAATCTGTTGCCGGTTCGCCGTCTTTTGGTGCTTCATAAGTGCCCCATTTGCCGTAGCGTTGTACTCGACAGGCACCTACTTGAGTCAATTTTGGCAACGATTTAATTTCGATGCGCCACCCTTCATCATCCGTCAAATGCCAATGAAAAACATTGTATTTATAGCGTACCATATCACCAATGTAGTGTTTGACATCCTCTTTTGAGAAAAAATGCCTACTGACATCGAGCATCAAGCCTCGCCATGCAAAACGTGGATAATCCACGACCTGTACTGAAGGAACAGACCATTGGGCTTTTATAACCGTTTTGCTTTCAATTTCTTTGGGCAATAATTGAATGAATGATTGCATGCCATAGAATAAACCTGCTGCTTTATTGGCTGTGATAACGACCGTTTTAGAAGACACCTCAATGGTATAACCTTCGTCTCCAATTTTTTCATTGCGGGTTTTTGTCAGATTCAATTGGATATTTCCCGACTGTCTGATTGTAAATGGATAACCTGTTGCAGTCGAAATTTTATTAGCTAAAACTTTCGCTATTGTCCGCGCTTCCTCCGTATTGCCGCCGATGCTTGTTGAAGCCGTAAGTCGGAAAGCAGGTGATTTCAATTGCTGAATTTCAACCGGTTGCGGAATAATATGCTGTGCTTTTATTTGTGTTGAAAAAAAGCATAAAAACAACAAAGCCAAGAGTCTTCTCATTTAAAATAAAATTTGGTTCAAGCATAAAATTAGTGATATCTATCAGTATTGGACTATTAAAAAAATGTTTTTTATCCTTAAAAAAGAGCGCTATGACTAATAATATGAGTATTGATTTTTAAAAGTTGTTCAAATAGTACTTATCAGCGTTTAATCAAATTTATTTGCTAAATCTTTCCAAACAACTTACTTTTGAACGTCTGAAACATATTTTTTATCATAATAAAAAAAATCGAATAAATGAAATCGGTTGGCACGCTTGTATTGTGTATGGTTCTCAGTCTGTCTTTTGCTCAAGGCATTAGTTTTGTGAGTGAAGATATGAAATGGCAAGATGTTTTGGCGAAAGCCAAAGCGGAAAAAAAATTGGTTTTTGTAGATGCCTATACCGTCTGGTGTGGTCCCTGCAAGCAAATGGCGAAAAATATATTTCCGGTGAAAGAAGTGGGCGATGTTTTCAACACCCATTTTATTAACGCCAAAATAGATATGGAAAAGGGCGAGGGCATTGATATTGCTAAACAATACACTATTAGAGCCTATCCAACCTATCTTTTCGTCAATAGTGACGGCGAATTGGTACACCGTGGCTTAGGCAGTATGCCAGCGGACAAATTTGTAGAAGTAGCAAACGCAGCAAAAGACCCGGAAAAGCAATTTTATACTCTAAAAAAAAGGTTTGAAGCTGGTGAAAAAGACCCTGCCTTTTTGAAAAACCTCAGTTTTTCTGCCCTCGATGTTCAAGAAGACAAGTTGGCTTCTGAAGCCTCCGCTGCCTATATGGCAACTCAAAAAGACTGGCTGACTGATGACAATATGGCTTATATCGTCAAATTCTCTAACTCAATTGAAAGCCCTATGTTCGCCTTTTTATTGAAAAATAGAGCTGAATTTGAGAAAAAGTTGCCTAAAGGAGATATTGAATCCACGATTGACAACACGGCGTTTAACAATGTGGCTCAGTTTTCTTTCAATCGAACCAAAAAAGAGTTTGATATGTTGAAAGCGATGGAACACGCTGCGAAGTATCTCACACCTGATTTAACGGAAAAAACCCTTAGCTCGTTGACGCTTTATCAATATCAGATGAAGCAAGATATGCCTAATTTCCTGAAATACGCTATTACGCATTTGGACAAATATCCATCCAATGACGCCAACTTGCTCAATCAATATGCTTGGACTTTTTACGAGCAATCGAACGATAAAGCGCAGCTTGAAAAAGCGTTAGAGTGGTCATTGAAGTCTCTTACTTTGCACGATAATTATGCATTCAACGACACAGCTGCAGCCTTATATTTCAAAACAGGCGATAAAACAAAAGCTAAAATGCATGCTGAAAAAGCAATCGAACTGGCTAAAAAATCCGGCGATGATGTCTCCGAAACTGAAGCCTTGTTGAAAAAAATTGAAGAGATGAAATGAATGATGAATGATGAATGATGAATGATGAATGATGAAATTGGCAAAAATAAATTCATCGTTCATCATTTATCATTATTAAAAAAGCCCCACTCAGTAGTTATTCTGAGGGGGCTTTTTTCAAATTTACGGGAATAAGTTTGTTGTTTTCAATCACCAATTATAACACATCAATCGCTTTTTTGACGTGCTTACTGGCTTCACGAATTTCATCCGTAAAATCTTCGTATTTTTCTTTGGCACCTGCCCAACGGTCTTCCGCTTTCGACATCAAGGCATCAATTTCATGCCGAGCTTCTTGCATTTTTTCTTTAAAAAGCCCACCGGCATCTATGTTTTTGGCATCAAATTGCTTTTTCAAGACGTCAAATTTGAGCTTCAATTTCTCAATTTCGGCAACATAAAAATTCTTTACGTTGGCAAACTCCTCGCTGACCTTCAATTCGGTTTCAACATTATGCAACGCTTGAGTGATTTTTTTTCTTTGCTCTTCATAAAAATCCAAGGTGTCAGCTTTACCCAATACAAACTGAACTTCTAAATCGTCTAATTGTGTTCTTAGAGCGTGTACACGTTCTTCGCCAACGCCCAAAATCAATGAATTTCTTAAATCCTGAAATTTTGATTTCGCTGTTTTCTTAATTTCTTCAAATTTATCAGCCGCTTCCGCTTTGCCTAATGCAAATTGAACTGCCAAATCATCCACTTCGTCTTGAGTTTTTGACAAAATATCCGCAATTTTCAATAAAATCGGTTTTGAAGAGGTGCTTTTCATAGTTTCCATTGTTAATTTTTTTTCTGTTAATGATACTGCAAAACTACGAATGGGTACGTTAAGAGTAAATGACCGTTATCATCTTCTGAAACCTTTTTCATCACCTTCTCCATTGATATTCGTTGATTCAGATTGGATTACATCCACTGATTGAAATCATAACTCATGCTAATAGCAGTCATAGTGTTCCCCTTCAATATATATTAATTTTGAACTGTTAAATTGTTAAATAGTTGAGAGTTTTTTTTAGTGTTTGGTGTTTAGAGACGTTAATAATTTATAAATGATTAATAATGGGTCTAAACACTCTAAACTAAACACTATTTATGATAATTTACACATAATTTAACCAAAAAAATCTTTTAATCATGAAAAATCTTGCATTTTTAAGTCTTTTGTTGATATTGATGGTCAGTTGCAATGCTTATACAGACATCTATTCCACCACTTCACCCGATGCCAAATTTAGTCAATATAAAACCTTTGCTTGGTTAATAGATAAGGCGGATTCGACCAATTCACCCTATAACAATGAAATCATTCGCAATAATATGCGCAATTATTTTAGTAAAGCCCTGTCAGATAGAGGATTTCAAGTCAATACTGAAAATCCCGATTTGTTAGTTGAATTGATGGTAAAAAATGCACCGCATACTATTACGACCCGTACTTACGATGATAGTTATTATCGTTATCATCGATACTATTACCGCAGTGTGTATTATTCGCCGTTTCGCCATCAATACTATTATGTGTGGTATCCCAATTATATTTACACGCGCCCTAACGCATTTTCAACGTACACCGATACTCATATGAATAACTCAGTAACGCTGAATATCATTGATGCTAAAGAGAAAAAACTATTGTGGACAGGCTCAGTTGAAGCTGATATTTATGCCCCTTCTGTCATCGAACGCGATATTCATCCGGCTATCGAAAAATTAATGAATCGGTTTCCGGTGAAGCCGTTGGATAAAAGGGTGGCGTTGAGGTAGTAGCCGCCTACATCCTGCAAAGGGGGACTTTCACTCCCCCGTAATTTGATGAGAACAGAAGAAAAGTCCCACTTTGAGGAGGAGGGCAATGTTAAAACACCTCAATTACCCAGGTTCTTTCGAAACAGCTATTGGGATTTAGTGCATTAATACCTTCTTTTAGGGTCAATTGTTGAGTCGTATTGACCGAGTCGGCAATACCGCACCAAGGTTCAAGGCAAACAAAAGGCGCATTTTTAGCTGCCCAGATGCCGAAAAAAGGAAATCCTTTAAAAGTCATCTGCAAACCATGCGGCGTTTTATCGGACTTAATCGACATGGAATCCGAGGTGAGTTGTTTTAAAACCACGGCATCTGCGTGAAAAAGCGAAGGATGAAGAGAAAAACGGTCTGAACGGGTTAAGAAAGAGTCACTTTCGGTGAGCAACAAACCATCTATACTGAGGGGATATCTTCTGACGGTTTCGGTTTGGTTGAGTTGAATATAATAGTCCTCATAATTAGTTCCATCCACTAAAGGCACTTTAAAAGCAGGATGACCGCCTACCGAAAAATACATGGTTTCGGTTGAAGTATTTATGACATCATAAGTCACATTCAGTTGATTCTCATCAAGGGAATAATGCAACCTGAATTCAAAATCGAAGGGGTAATTTTGATATGTTTCAGCATTAGAGCGCAGTAAAAAAGTAGCTTTATCCACCGAGTGATGTTCCAATTCTAATGTATAATCCCGCCCAAAACCATGCCTTGATAAGTGGTATTTTTTATCCTTATAAATGTAGGTATCCCCTTTCAAAGTCCCTACAATTGGGAACAATACGGGCGATTTTTTACCCCAAAAGGCAGCGTCACCGCTCCACATATATTCGAGTTGATGCTCTTTGTGCCATACGCTACTCAACTCGGCACCTTTGGCGAGGATGCTCACTTTCAGAATGTCATTTTCAATGATTGTTGTCATATTTTTTTTAAATTTAGGGATAAAATTAGCTGATTAAATGGACTAATGCACCCCCTCAGTATAAAAAAAATGGAACGTTATTTCTCATCTATCAAAGGAAAACAACTTTGCATCTTTGTTCTTTTTTCCTAAAATCATATCCCGAATTATTTCGGCAGCAATCACACTAAAAGTAATACCATTACCACCAAAACCTAATGCGTAATAGGTATGAGGCGTTTTTTCATACATGCCGATATAAGGCAGCGAATCAATGGTTGAACCAAAAGTTCCCGTCCAGCTGAATTCCATTGCAAAAGGCACGTTAGGAAATAATTTTGAAAAATCATTGGCTAATTGCGCTGATTTTTTTTTGATAAGTTTATCACGCTTTACAGGATTGTAAAACGCTTCATCTCTTCCGCCTATTATTATTCGATTGTCTTTGGTTAAGCGCATATATAAATAAGGGTCGGCGGTATTCCATAACAATACTTTATCTTTCCACGCCGGAATCGGATTTTGGATATGCTCGGAAGCAATAGCATAAGTGGCGTTCAATTTGACAATTTTTTTATCCATGAATTCCGTTATTTCATAGCCGGTGGCGTTGACAATTTTCTTGGCGCTGATGTCAAACCCTTGTTGAGTTAGTAACTTCACTCCGTTTTTATGATATTCTATTTTTGTCACTTCAGTTCTATCAAAAACTTGTAACCCTTTTTTTATCCCGGCTTGGAGTAAAGCATGGGCAAACATGTAGGCATCGGTTGAAGCGCCTTGAGCAGAAAGAATGGCCGCCGGCGCAGAGAAACCGAAATGCTTCATGATATCTTTTTCATCCAATAACTCAACATCAAAACCGGCTTTTTTACGGTAAGAAAACTCCATTTCAAGGAAAGAAACATCCTTTAGATAAGCGGCAAATAGGAGGCTTTTTTGCTTTTCAAACAAAGAGAACTTAATTTTTTCGGAAATGCTTTGAATGGTATCAATAGACTGCGAGCAGAGAACGTAAGCACGCGCTGCCGAGGCATACCCTATTTGCCCTGAAAGATCCGATAGAGAGGTATCAAGTTCATATTGCAAAAGGGCTGTACTGGCACAAGTGCTACCTAAGCCAATTGTCCGAGCATCCACCACGAGGCAGTTGATACCCGCTTCAATCAAATAATGGGCAGTTAATGCTCCTGAAATCCCACCACCTATGACTACCACGTCTGTTTTTATGGACTTATCTAATTTGGGATATTTGTTTGGCAGCCCACTGTTTATGAGCCAATAGGGATAACCGGTTGTGAGATCCATGTTAAAATGTTTTTTGAACTATTACAATAAAGGCGAAAGAGATTGTTTTTCTCTTCCGCCTTTGACAATATTGATGATGGGCAATGTATTGAAAAATTTAGTGCTCTACCAACATGTCACGCAACGATTTTATCTTGTCGTGGTCTGCTCTGATAGATGCCAATTGCTCACTTAACAATGCATGATGGGCGTTAGAAATATCATCGCTGTTGTTGTTTAACACATCTTCGTAAGCCTCAATTGCCACATCTTCGCCGTACTCACAAGAGTTAAGAATCGCTTTACGATCATTACCGGTCACCATAGCTTTAAAATCCATCCAAGCCCGGTAAATCTTACCGGTTGTTTTAGTCCCTTCAGCGGGTGTTCCACCCATGCTGTGTACTTCGCTGACAAGTTCAGCCCGGCATTTTCGGCTGGTTTGGATACATTGGGCAAATAATGCTTTCAAATCTGTTTCTTGTGTTTCCTTTGAAGCTGTTTCATAACCTTCAATACGGTCATTGTTAATTTCGATGAGCGAGTTTATCGCGTCAATTGATTGTTCAATATTCATTTTTGTTTTTATTTTAATGATTAAAGTATATGATTTAAAAATATCATTTTCTATCGCGTGCCATGATGAAAATACCTCCCACAAGCAATATCACACCTACGATGGGTGACCAACTGATAGGATTATTTTTTTCTTTGCTGATCTCAATTGGTCCCAAGTCAACCACTTTTTCTTTAGTGACATAATTGAATCCGGTGTAAGCCATCATGACGATTCCAATGACCACGAGTACGATGCCTAAAGTTCTTGTTTGCATGTTTTTCTTGATTTATATTATAATACAATATGTGATGTGATAGTATTTATCCACTTCACGTGAGTTTTACCCTAACTTTTTGTTGTTCTACAAATTCCTTAACCGGAACATTGTCCAATTAAAAACCAAAGAAGAAAAAATATAACTATGGTGCTGATACAGCCTCCCCCTAATTTGGATGCGCCGTAACCGGCGAGTAATCCTTTGAATATGTTATTCATGATGTTTTGTTTTTATTATTGTTAGTAAAATATATAGTTGATTTAAAATATACCCAGTATTTTTTTACGCTCCTCTTTAAATTTCTTTCTCGGAGATTCGTCGTTTAGTTCATCCAGTTTGTGGTATGCCTTCACCAATGATTTTGGCAATTCCCCTTTATATTCTATTTTGTAGAATGAAAAACCATTGTATGGCACCACATCTTTACCGTCAAAAATTTTGACTCTGTTGTCAACTTCTTTTTTGCGGAATTCGGACATGAATACATTTACCCTTTCTTTATTGAGTTGTTTGTATTTAGCGTTCACAATCTCCGAGCCGACTAAACTTCTACATTTATCTTGAACCGTGAACAGCATTTTGCCGTTTGTCTGTGTGTTCAAATAGCGGACGAAAGAAGAATCTTTTACCGACATTTTATCCACTGTCGTAGAATCATCGTCAGTATAAGATTGAGCACTTTTGCCGTTACGCGTTAAGAAGTATTTTTTCTTGGCTTCATAAAACAAAATATACTCTTTTTCTTTGTCAGCGTATTGTTGAGGATAAATGTATAGGTGTGCTTCCGGTGTTTTTTTTAAAAAATCTGCCATTTTTTTAATAAATTCTTCCTCATTTCTTAAAGGAACACTCCGGCGCATTTCCCATTTAAGGGTCAACAATTTTTCAATTTCAGACTCCACTTTTTTCACCTTGATGCCGTACCGAGTTGTGGGTGGTTTGATAAAAATATTTTTAATCAAATCCAAAATGACATCGCGAATCTTAAACTTAGGATTCTTCAGATTGCCCGTTATCGGAATTTTATAGTCAATAACATTGCCTCGCTCACGGACAAAAGCCATAATCAACGGAAGAGGCAGCCATTGCATGTCCTTATTTTTCATACGTTTGCTGACGCGCGGGTCAATAACGACTAAGTGATTTTCACTCTCAATATTCCCATTTATGACATGCCATTTACCATTTAACTCCACTGTTCCACGGTCTAATGGGAAAGATGTGTAAGCAATGGTATAGGGATTAAACAGCGACGCCGGCACTTTACTGAAATCATAATTGATATCGAAATCAGAACTGTCTTTAGGATTGATACTTAAAGTCAGTGCCGCAGTGCCATACGGCTCAATACCCGATTTAAAATATATTTTGGCGCGTTTATGATTTTTATCAATCGAATCTGCACTAATTCTTAATGGACTCAAATTCATGGAGAATCTCTCGCTAAGAGAAAAATCATTATACGCAAAATTTGCTTTCATGATTGCCAGTCTATTAATCTGGTAATAACTCTGAAAAAAGTTTTTAGTGATGACTTTTACATATTCTGCTATTTCGATAATGAGGTTATATTTATTCTTATTTGCTTGAGCATTGAGAATTTTTGAGCCTTCTTTACCGAACATCAGTTGAAGATTATCTAAATAATCATATCGCTCATATTTGAAATAAGGGTGACTCAGTAAAACCGAATCAAAGAGGAACTTCCCCTGCTTGGGGCTTACCTCATTAATAGCCACAGCCAATTTGTCAAAAGACGCGTAATCATTATCTCGATTTTTCCCAATGTGAAAATCATTGATTGCCAATATTCCGGATGTTGTAACATGTTCTGCTTCTTTTAAATTGCCCATGGCTTTTATATCCGCATCAAGATTTGCGGAAAAAGTGCCGAAGGACGAAATATCTTTTAAATATTGTTCTAATATTTGTAAATCGAATTTATGGATAACTGTTGCCAGCCGATAATTTTTATTTTTTAAATTCAAGGTAAAATTTCCATTGATATCACCCTTACCAATACCGGAGACAAAAGAAAATTTTGCGTTGAATGTATCCACATCCCATCTCATCCCTTCACTCTCAAAATTGAACTGCTTCACGAAATAATTAATCGGAATGGATTTCTCTCGATAATGCAATTCCCCTTCTTTTATTTTCATGTTATAAATGTGGAATTCTATGGCTTTTTTAAGCGTATCGGCGCTTTTTTTAGCTGAAAATCGCTCAATTAAATCCGCAAAATTCAAATCTTTTTTTGTGTTTTGACTGATAATGCCGATTGGCTTGTCCAAGGTCACGGACTTGATAATATACTTTTTTGAAAATATTTGCAGTATCCCAATATTGATTGTCAAATTCTTCGCTTGAAGGAAAATACTGTCGCTTTTACGTTCATAAATTTTAAAATTTTTAAATCGAAGATTGCCGGTAAATGGGTTGACATACACCCAATCCATTGTTATTTGCCGTCCGGTATATTCTTCATCATATTTTTCAACCACATATTTTGTAATCGGTGAAATAAAAACAATCACAAGCACTACCAGAGCTATGATAGCGCCCAACAAAATCAATACTGTTTTTTTTAGTTTACGCTTATTGGTCTTGTGTATGTTTGTTGTTTTCACATTTAAATATATTTGTGCATGAATATTAAATACTTTGACCTAAAAGTTACTTAAAATAATGACTCCATAAAGTTCACTTATCTGTTTGCCAGGGCATGGAAGCCAATGTGCCATGAAGCATATTATTTCAAGTAACTTTCGGTCAAAATACAAGCGTAGCATCAAAATTAATGGCGCTAATACCGCTATTAGTCTCTATTCTCTATTTCTATTGTTCCTTGAATTGTCGTAATCATCATCCGATTGTGTGGTGCGACGGCTTGAACGGTCTGAATTCTCCGACTCTTCATCTGAATAAGAAGATTTATTTTTGCGTCTTTGATCCTCCAAATCCTCAGACACCTCATCCGAGTCTGAATAAGTAGACTTTTTTGGGTGCCTGCTCATATCATTCATACCCTCATCATTTTTATTAGAATTGCCTGATGAACTTACGCTCCTCTGATTGCCCATGTTCCGCGAATCATTAGAATCGGAATTTTTGCTTTTCGAGTTAGACGTTTCAGAACTTTTTTGGGTTTGCGTATTCTTCGTGCGAGAATCCTTATTTTCTGTTTTTGGATTGCCGGATTTTTGATTTTTATTACTTTCCATGATTGTTAAATTTTGAGTTATTAAATTGTTTTTCCTTCTATTTGTTAATCGCATTAGCCTCATTAATTATGCTGCTGCATCCGCATTGATGTGTGATTCAGCAATTTCAGACAGTTTTACATCCGCCTCTTTTTCTTCATTCAGTGTTTCTTGCAAAAGCATCATAGCTTTTTCTTCACCTAAAGTTTTAGCAAAAGCGCAAAGTGTACCATACGAAGCAATTTCGTAGTGTTCAACTTTTTGGCCTGCCGAAATAATTCCGGCATCTCTAACCATGCCTTCTTCAGTACTTTCCATTATCTCTTCTGCTTCTTTAATCAAGCCTTCCATAGCTTCACATTTTTTTGCCACCGCTTTTTCGCCGATAGAAGCAAAAACACTATCCAATCGGGTTACATGTTCTTTGGTGACTTCCAAATGTCCAGTCAATGCGTCAATCAATTCTTCAGAAGTGGCTTTACCAATCATTTTGGGAATTGCCTTGGTGAGTGCTTTTTCAGCCCAGTAAATGTCTTTCAATTCATCAACAAATAATTCACGCAATCCTTGCGCTACATTAGATTTTGATTTTTGGTTGCTTGAAGCACCCTGCTTTGGTGTGCCGCTGTGGGCGGACTGATCGGTTGTAGTTCTCATTTTCTAATTTTAGAATGTTAGATATTTGTTTATGGTGTCTGTAAGCTTACAATACAATTCTAAAAAGATTTAAATCATGTTTGCTTGTAAAAAAAACATACCAAGCACCAAATCATCTTATTTGGGGAAAGAATTACCTCACTTTATTTTGTTCATTTTCCAATTGTGGGGAATTATCTCCTACACATTGTAGTGACACAAAAAACCCGTGCCCTCGTTTTTAACGGAGACACGGGTGGATACATACTTGTAATTTTGAGGGATTTATTTTTTCTTTTCTACTTTTGCTCTATCCTCGTTATCTTTCAAAAAAGATTTAATCATCTTACCAACATCTTCGGCTCGGAGAAAGGGCAGAACCTGCGGTTGGGCTTGTGGATCATACAAAATGTAAGGCACGTCAAGCAACTCCCCTCTCAATCCGCCATGCCCGCCTTTGTAGTTTTTGACCAATATTTCATATTCCGCCGCTACGTCATACCCTTTTTGACTGGTTATCAGCAAATCTCCGACCCTTTCGGCAGACATCAATTGATACAATCGGTGCAAGGCATCGGGATAATCAGAAGTCACACTTGCCTCAAGCCACGCATCAGCGGAGTGAAAACCGCTCCGCATCATACCTCTCAGTATAGGCGAATTGTTGTAGGATAACGGGTCGTGGATACCGGCTAAATACCGATAGCCTTTTTGAGAATCATAGATAATGTCAGCGCTGTTTTGAGCACTAAAAATGGATACTGTCGAATCGTTCTTTAAGCAAGCCACTAACTCAACACCCTCGAAAGAGGCTATAGTTTGAGGCAAATGTATAAACCCATTTTTTAAAGGAAAATGTTCGAGCAAGGCAAAAGGCAATCGGCGTCGCCAATGTTGTGCGGTAGGGTTTTGAGCCGTATCGCGCAAATAGATATAGGCAGAAAGATTGCCATTGATAACAAAATAGCCGTTTTTATCCACGAAATCGCTGAGGTTTTCCCTCAATTCACTCGAAAATAGATTGGCCGAACTGCCCCGAATCAACGAAATGCCATATTGCGTTTGCAGGGTTTTGGGTATATCTAAATTCTTAGACACATCCGAAATCCCGTGGTCGGTGACAATAGCAATCATGCGTTTATCGGATTGACCAAGTCCATTTACGGCTTCAATAAAACGACCCACTAAACCGTCAATATGTTGTAGCAAAAGGAAGTATTCATCCGTTGTTCCCGAAATATGATTGCTGGCATCCAAACTCGGAAAAGTTACCCATTGCACTTTAGGGTTTAGGAACAGTTGCGCAATCGCCATATCCATCACAAGCGATTCGTGCTCAAAGTGGTTTTTAGTAAATTTTTTACCCAACCACGGCAACTGACGCAGTTGCTTAAAACCCGGCTGCTCTTGAAATTTGGACGTTGTATGCGCCCAATTAGTCATTTCGATGTGGTGAACACCCCGATTCATGTATGAATTGATGGAAGCGGTGTAAAAAGAGTCGTATATTTCAAAAATATTTTTGGGGAATGGGTGAATATCGAGATTCATATTCACATTAGACCGCCCGACATAGTTCCGCAAATTGCCTTTGTCGAGCCGCCTATCAAACCAGCGCAAACCCATAATGCCACTTTTTGAAGCATCTTCGCCGGTGATAAAAGGATAGAAACCATAGCCAGTCATGGACGGAAACGCTGCAATGCCGTGTTCGACATACGTTGACTTTTGAATGAGTTGAGCCAAATGAGGCAATTTGCCTTGTGCCAACAAGTCTTTAAAAATGCGTTTGGATAAACCATCAAGTAGTAAAATGGAAACGGTGTTACCTTGCGTCGGTGGATGCGTTTGGGTATAGGGTTTTTCTTTTGTTAAAAAATAAATTAACCCGCTGGATACAGCAATAGTAAAAAGTGAAATTGTCAGAAATCGGAATAGGCAGGAGGGTTTGTTTTTCATCAATGATTCTTTTTGTAAAGCAATTCTACATTTCGTTCAACTCATACACACTTAGACCCAAAACATGCAGCAATTCAGCCGTGGTTTCCACTATCAAATCGGGATGCAAGGCTTCCAATTCAGGCATTTCGCCAAATCCGCACAGCACACCCAGCGTCTGTGTGCCCGCATTTTTACCCGCTAAAATATCAACGGTAGTGTCACCTACCATCAAGCAATTTTCAGGCAAAACACCCATTTCGTTGGCTGCCCAGATAAGTGGATCGGCGAAAGGTTTGGTGTGGGGACAAGTCAAAGCAGTAGCGATTACTTTAAAATATTGGCTGATACCCGCATGTTCTAAAAAAGCTAAAACAGTATCTCTATCGCCCGCACTTGCGACAGCAAGCGGATAATGACGAGCCAAAATAGGAATCATTTCTTGCACACCTTCGATTGCGAGATAATTTTTATTATGCTTTAACGGTTTAAAAAGTTTGCGTACGAACAGCACAAAACCATGAATAAAGGTATCCCAACCCCATTTATCAGCATAATACAAGGCTTTTTGCGTAGGATTTTCCATCCGCATCACAAATCGGCGGGACATGGTTTTGGCTTTATCCGAAGTAATGAAATATTCAAAACGCAATAAAAACAGTTCGATACTCCGTATGATTTCATCGTCGGTATCTCGCAATGTGCCATCAATATCAAAAATTATGGCTTTAACTTGGGCGGTGTTAATCATAAATTTTATTGTTCAATTTGAGCCTTTGGAAGTGTGAAATAAAATGTTGACCCGACACCCACCTCAGATTCCAGCCAAATCTGTCCGCCGTAAGTATCCACAATCCGTTTACAAAAAGCCAAGCCAATACCTGTACCGTCGTATTCACTTTGACCATGCAGGCGGAGGAACATATTGAATACTTTCGACTGATATTGAGGGGCAATACCGATGCCGTTATCTTTTACTGAAAAAACATATTCCTTGCTCTCCGACAAGTTAACAGTTATGTGAATGACCGGTGGGCAGCTTTTATTGTATTTGATACCATTGCCAATCAAATTTTGAAAAAGTTGAGTAAAGAGCAACGAATGTCCCAGCATTGTTGGAAGATTCTCGCACTGTATTTGCCCGTTTTTATTTTCGATATTTTCCCTCAAATTCATTTTTGCCACCAGTATACATTCGTTTAAATCCACTTTTACGGGAGTGGTAAGGTTTTTATCAATTTTAGAATAATTCAATAAATCATCAATCAACCGCACAGATTGCTGAGCGTTTGTTTTAATATAAGTGAAGTATTCGCGGTCAATATCATCAAAGGTCGTTTTATTTTTTCGTTCAAACAACTGGGCAAAAGACACAATACCCCTTATCGGCGCTTTCAAGTCGTGCGAAGCGATATGGGCAAACTCAGTCAATTCCCGGTTGCTTTTTTCAAGTTGTTGGGCATATTCCTGAAGTTTCAAGGTACTGGCATTGAGCTCGTAAGTTCGTTCTTCAACACTCGCTTCTAAGGCTTTATTGCGTTCGTCCAATAGCTTTTTATTTTCAGCCAAAGCATCATACATGCCTTGCAAAGCCGCTTCTTTATCTTTTTTCATTAAACTAAATCGGTTAGCCACCGCAAAAGATAAAATAGTGGCTTCCAAACCAATACCTAAATGAAGCGCATAAGCCGTCACATTATTATAAGGCAACACGCCCATATCTTCTAAAAGATAAGTGAACAAGCCCAAAGTTAATGTTACCCAACCCAAAAGATAAAATTTAGCAGTTGGATTACCTCTTCGCCACATGGTAACTGCTGCTGAAACAACAGTTATCGTCCCCATCGGCATCGTTATACGGGATAAAGCAATACTTATGGCTGCATAGCCGAATATGGAAGCGATAATATCTAAACAATAAATAGCAAATAAGGCTTGTAACGCTCGATGAATATAGGGCAAATGTTCGCGCGTACCTAAAAACTTCATGGTAAAAAGAGCGCCGAATGCACCACCCAACCCCGTAAGCAACATCGCTAACTCATTATATTGAGGGGTACTCGGAAAAACAAATTGAAAGATAAAACCGCCATGCCTAAAGACATATCCACTGATACAAAACAAATAAAGGCAATACAGCAGATAAACCGAATCTTTTAGCTGGAAGAAAATGAAAAAATTGTAAAACAAAAAAACCAATATGACACCCGTAAAAACACCTTGAATCAAGTCGTCATGGTGGTATTCTCTGATAAAAGCTTTGTAAGTACCGATACGGGTTTTAATACTGCAAAAACCTCTGACTTTGACATTTATATAGTATGTCAAGGGGTGTTGTGACTTATTTAATGCAAAAACAATATTGTTGGCATTAAAAGCGCGTGAATAAAATGGATAATTACCACCCCCTTCTTGCTTCTGAATAATTCTCCCACTGTCCACCGTGTACATAATTGCCGTATCAATCAATGGAAACATAAGTTCAAGAAAGGCTTTTTCTTCGGTAGTATTTTGAATCTTAAATTTTAACCAGTAACATTCTGAACTATCTCCGCCCGCCAACAATCTCTCAGAAGCACTTCTATAAAAACCGGAATCATTTAAGACATTATTAATTTTCAAAGCACGCGGTGCATCGGGCTTAACAGCACCTAAAGGCCCGGCAAGGAATAAAGTATCATCGCTATGAATAGATACTAAGGATTGTGCGAAAATGAGAAAAGTTTGCGTAAAAAAGAGGAAAAACAAAATAAATGACCTCATACTTACGTGTTTTGGGTTATGCAAATGACAATTCACCCAACAATTTTACAAAAAATATTCATAATAATTGCATTTAATATTGTCATTTAATAAAATCTAAAAATAATCAAACCATGTTTTCTGAAATAGCGAGTTTTTAACTTATTGAAGGCACTAACACGACTGACACATTAATTATACCAAAAATATGTATCCGCTCTAATTGATATAACAATATTGGCACAATTTGCATCAGCTCCTTTTTTCATAAAAAAATACACCCCCTCAGTATAAGTACCGAGAAAGTGCTTTTAAACATCTTATACATGTTTTGACCGATGCTTTATTTCCTTCGTTACTAATCCATACGGTCAAATCTATATTGAGTGAACAGGATTTTGCCAAACTCTTTCACTGTTCTGGTTTTAGATTTTCCCTTATCTTTTTCATTTAAAGTATCTATTTCAGATTCATCAATTCGATGCAAAACCCATGTATTGAGTTCTTTATTGAAACGGAAAGTGATATTTTTAGTCCACATTTCACGGCTGCCGCCTTCATGTTCAATAGTAAAAAAGCCATCTTTAATTGCAATATCAGCCAAAGGATCGAATTTGCCACCACATGAACGACAGCTTACAATGCTATCATTTTTTGCCGCCAAACTAAACGTGCCATCGGCTTTCCGAGTGATTAACAATAACGGGCGCAAAGCATCGCCATCACTATTTTGTTTCTCTAAAACGACCACATAATCATCCATTTTATCTTGGTTCAAATCGCCTTTTTTGAATTTTAAAACATCGTAATTAGGCAACACAAAGGACTTTAAACCAGCAGGTAAAGCCATTGAATCGGTTTGAACACTGGCGGGTACAGCCACTTTTGAAGTGTCCATAACAACCGCCTCTTTTGCAGCCGTATCTGTATTGGGCGCCTTATTACCACAACTTGATAACGATAAAAGCAAGCAGATTTTTAAAATTGTCTTTTCCATTTGATTGTTTTTTTACTACTAAAATGCTTTTTTAATGATGAAAATGATATTAATCGTCGTAAATATAGCAATTTTCGTAAAAGAAACCACCCTCCGTATTTTAACCATCTACATTGACATACAAGAGTTGCCAATGATTAAAACAACCTGTAAAAATATGGTTTTTGTCATGAATGCTATCAAAACTCAATTCCCAGATATCATTTTCAGTTTTTGGAAGCGATATAAAAGTTAAAGAGAATTCATTATCAAAATCCTTTATTTCAAAAGTCTCGTCCATATTTTTGAAAAAATCGTCTTCCAATTTTTCTTTTAATGGCGATTTTAAAGATTCATATCGTTCTTCCAATTCTTGAAAAAACAATTTATGATGAGGTTCTACCAAGTCATTAGAAATAAAGATTTCAACGATACTATCGGTCGGTTTAAAATACATTTGACCTTCAAAATGACCTTTGCAATCTTTTAATTCACCAAAAAAAGTATCCTGAATCGTTATAATACGATTTTTTCCAAATAAAAAATTCCAAAAACTCATTAGTAAATATTTTGAAAACACTCTCTTAGTATTTTCAACTAAGAGGGCGTTTTTTATCCTAAAATATTGAATTTCAATTCAAATTCACCTCAATTCCCAGAGAAACTTCATCATTTAACTCCGTTTTATCAACAGATACAGAATCAGCTAAAACAAGAGAATCAGCTAAAACCTCGCTTTTGATATAGTCTTTGAATTTAGTCACCGCTTCCAAAATGGCGGCGTGGCTTTCGATGGTGACATTGATGCGGTCAGTGATGTCGAAGTCCTTGTCTTTTCGGATATTTTGGATTTTATTCACCAAATCACGGGCAGTACCTTCGGCAATCAATTCGTCATTCAAGGTGATGTCGAGAGCAACGGTTACTTCGCCATCGCTCGCCACTTCCCAACCTGGAATGTCCTCAGAAGTGATGAGGAAATCATCTATACTGAGGGGGTAGTTTTCACCGTTGACATTGAGACTGAATGACTTATCTTTTTCAATGATAGCAATATCTTCTTGCGTCAAAGCTTCGATAGCCGCTTGAGCGAATTTCATATTGCCACCCAATATTTTACCCAAAGTCTTAAAATTAGGTTTGATACGTTTTTTCACGACGCCCGAAGTATCGGTGATGTATTCAAACGCTTTGACGTTGGTTTCAGCCAAAATCAAATCTTTTACACCTTCTACTTGTTGGATAAAATTCGCATCCAAAATCGGTAACATCGCCTTTTGAAGTGGCTGACGGACTCGAATTTTAGCTTTTTTACGCAAACTCAAAATCAAACTTGAAATGCGTTGTGCATAATCCATGCGTTGCTCCAAATCTTTATCAATGTAAGCTAAGCTTGGGCGTGTCAAATCCGTCAAATGCACCGATGTATGTTTCAATGGCGTGTCGTTTTCAATCGCTTTTGAACGGATACCATCAGTCAAGTTTTTATACAACCAATCCGAGAAAAATGGTGCAATAGGTGCTGATAATTGAGCGACAACCATCAAACACTCATACATCGTTTCATAAGCCGCTTTTTTATCTTCAGACATTTCACCTTTCCAGAAACGGCGACGGCTGAGGCGTACATACCAGTTGGAGAAGTCAGAATCCACGAATTTTTCGATGGCACGAGCGGCTTGTGTGGGCTCGTAAGTCGCATAAAATTCAGTGACTTCACCCACCAAACTATGTAATTTTGATAAAATCCATTTATCCAATTCGATGCGGTCAGCTACGGGCGTTTGGTTCATTTCATCTTGTTGAAAACCATCCACATTGGCGTACATAGCAAAGAAATTGTAGGTATTGTACAACGTACCGAAGAATTTATTACGCACTTCGGTGATGCCATCCACGTCAAATTTCAAGTTATCCCACGGTTGCGCATTCGATACCATGTACCAACGGGTAGCATCAGCCCCAAATTTGGCAATCGTTTCAAAAGGTTCAACGGCATTGCCTTTTGATTTCGACATTTTTTGACCGTCTTTGGCTTGTACCAAACCATTGGAAACGACATTTTTAAATGCCACGGAGTCATAAGCCATGACCGCAATCGCGTGCAATGTGTAAAACCAGCCCCTTGTTTGATCAACACCTTCGGCAATAAAATCCGCTGGATAGGATACGTTAAAAGGCGATTTAAAAGGCATTTTATCGCCATTTGCTAACTTTTCAGCGTCCAAACCCCATTGTGCATACGGCATCGAACCTGAATCGAACCACACATCTATCAAATCCAACTCCCGATACATCTTTTGACCGCTATCCGAAACAAGGATAATATCATCAATGTAAGGGCGGTGCATATCCTCTGGTACGGTTTGATTTAAGCCAAAAGCTTTATTGGCTTTATCAATTTCACGTTGCAATTCGGCAATTGAACCAATACATTTTTCCTCAAGGCCCCCTGCCCCCAAAGGGGGTGTTTCAGACGTGCTCGCAGCTCCCCCTTTGGGGGCGGGGGGGGCACTGCGCCAAATCGGCAAACCGATGCCCCAATAACGTGAGCGGCTCAAATTCCAATCCTGTAAGTTCTCCAACCACTTGCCGAAACGACCTTCACCCGTTGAAGCGGGCTTCCAGTTAATGGTTTTGTTGAGTTCGAACATGCGTTCTTTAGCTTTCGATGCAGCGATGAACCATGAATCCAATGGATAATACAAAACGGGCTTATCCGTTCGCCAACAATGTGGATAAGGGTGGACGTATTTTTGAACGTTAAAAGCATACCCTTCCAGCTTCAATTTCACAGAGATATCCACATTCACATCCACGTAATCCACATCATCTTTATAGTTCTTCACATATCGTCCACTGAATTCTCCTACGTTATCCACAAACTTTCCTTGCTTATCCACAAGTGTTAAATCCCCGATACCGTGTGCCGCCGCCGCTTTACGGTCTTCCGCACCAAAACTCGGAGCCGTATGTACCACACCCGTGCCATCTTCGGTCGTTACAAAAGTATCCGTGATGACTTTGAAAGCGTCCGTTTTACCATTCAAAGGTTGGATTTCGTTGCCATAAGCCAGCAATTGCTCATAGCTTACCCCCCTCAGTATTTCACCCTTGAAAGGCTCACTTTGATGCTCAATGGCAGGTTGGTTTTTACCGCCAAACCATTTTGACACCAAAAGCAATGCTAAAACCACGCTTACATCAGCGTGCGTGTAAGGGTTTTTAGTCTTGATTTTGACATAGTCGATATTGGGACCCACGGTCAAAGCTGTATTGGATGGCAAAGTCCAAGGCGTTGTCGTCCACGCTAAGATGCGGACATCTTCCCCCTCAGTATCGAAAAGGAATGCGGAACTGGAGTTCCGCTCTACCTTGAACATCGCCACTACAGTCGTGTCCGTCACATCTTTATAAGTGCCCGGCATATTCAACTCGTGCGAACTCAAACCCGTACCCGCAGCAGGCGAATAAGGTTGAATGGTGTAGCCCTTATACAAATATCCCTTATCGTAAAGGCGTTTCAAAAGAAACCAAACGGTTTCGATGTACTCATTTTCGTAGGTGATATATGGGTTGTCTAAGTCCACCCAATAGCCCATTTTAGTCGTGATTTCGTCCCATTTGTCTTTAAAACGCATGACCGTTTCACGACATTTGTGGTTGTAATCATCCACCGAAATTTTCTTTCCGATGTCCTCTTTTGTGATACCCAATTCCTTTTCAACCGC
>JANPGW010000223.1:0-2482 GCA_031424115.1 Saprospiraceae bacterium
GGCAAATCCAATATCGTGGGTATTCAAGGGCATTTATGGAGTGAAAATATCCGCAGTGCGGAAGGTTTGGAGTATTTAGCGTTCCCCAAAATGCTCGCCCTTGCGGAACGGGCATGGGCTGCCGACCCCGAATGGGCAACAACCAAAGACGCCGCTAAAAGCGATATTTTATATCAAAAAGCATGGTCAGATTTCGTGAATACGGTCGGCAAACGGGAGTTGTTTAAATTGAATTATTATCAAGGTGGGGCTAATTTTAGAATCCCAACAGTGGGTGCGAAAGTTGAAAATGGGGCAGTCGTGGCTAATATTCAACTGCCCGGCTTGGTGATTCGCTACACCACCGACGGCTCTGAACCGACTTTGAAAAGTGCTATTTATACTGCACCCATTTCCGCAAAAGGGGCGGTAAAATTACGGGCTTTTGATAGTAAAGGTAGGGGAGGGAGAACGGTGCAGGTTAATCCATAGGGCTGCACCCATGTTAATATATTGCGCCCTTTCAAGGCTTATGATAGAAATATACGGAAAGCCCTGAAAGGGCGGAATATGTTAGCATATGGCAACGCCCTATGAATGTGAATATCGGGCAACGACCCATATAATATGAACACATGTAACGTGAATTAAAAAATATCAATGCAATGAAAACCAAATTAATAATATCAATAATCGCTCTAATCGCTGTCGTGGGTGGTTGGTATGCTTACAATACTGAGGGGGGTAACGATGCAATCCCTGATACGATCAGCTACAATTTTCACGTCCGCCCCATCTTGTCCGACAAGTGCTTTGCTTGTCATGGACCCGATGCCAATAAGCGCAAAGCGGAATTTCGATTGGATATTGAAGAGAACGCTTTTGCTCCTTTAAAAGAAACAAAAGGGGCATTTGCGATTGTGCGCGGCAAGCCCGAAGAATCGGAATTGTACAAACGCATCACGTCCAAAGACCTCGATTATATGATGCCCACGCCCGACTCGCACCTCGGCGTTTTAAGTGAAAATGAAATAAAAACCATTGAAAAATGGATAAAACAAGGGGCAAAATATGAAAAACACTGGGCTTTTACGAAACCCGAAAAAGCACCTTTACCGAAGGTAAAAGATAAAAATTGGGTTAAAAATGAAATTGATTATTTCACTCAAGCCAAAATGAGTGAAAAGGGTTTGACCCCGAATAAAGAAGCCAACAAAGAACATGTATTAAAAAGAGCTGCTTTGGATATTACGGGCATGTTACCGTCTATTGAAATAATGGACGAATACATGGCTGATAACAGTCCAAATGCTTACGACAAAGCCCTTGATAAACTTTTGGCAACCCCTCAGTATGGCGAGAAAATGGCAGTGTATTGGCTCGATGTAGCCCGATATGCGGATAGTTACGGCTATCAAGATGATAACATCCGCACGCAATGGGCTTGGCGGGATTGGGTTATTCACGCTTTTAATAAAAATTTGCCTTACGATAAGTTTCTAACGTGGCAGTTAGCGGGTGATTTGGTGCCCGATTCGAGCAAGGAGAGTATATTGGCAACGGCATTTTTACGGAATCATAAATACACCGAAGAGGGCGGAATTATCCCCGAAGAATACCGCATCGAATATACTTTGGATAAAACAAAGACATTTTCAAAAGGCATTTTAGGGCTTACCGCTGAGTGTGCTCAATGCCACGATCACAAGTATGACCCGATTTCGCAAAAGGATTATTATCAACTTTTTGCCTTTTTTAATACCAGTAAAGAAGTGGGTTTTGAGGGCGATGTCAGTCAATCGTTGCCCGCAAAAAACCCTAAATTGAAATTAACGGAACTTGAAATCAAGAATATTCTCAATTTTATCAATAAAAAAGATACGGGTTCATTGACCGTTTCCGTCATGGGGGAATTGGATACGCCGCGCATCACCTACATCCTCAATCGAGGAGCTTATGATAAGCCGACAACGCCCGTCAGAGCGATGGCGTTGGATGCTGTTATGCCTTATGATACCACAAAATTACCCCGAAACAGACTCGGTTTAGCCCAATGGACGGTGGATAAAAATAACCCACTAACCGCCAGAGTTTTCGTTAACCAAATATGGCAAGAGTTCTTCGGCAATGGTTTGGTGAAGACCACGGGCGATTTTGGGATGCAAGGCAATCTGCCCACGCATCCCGAATTATTGGATTGGCTGGCAGTGGATTTTATGGACAATAACTGGGACATTAAGCGGCTTATTAAGCAAATTTTGACGTCGGCTACCTACCGCCAATCAGCAAAAGTGAGCGACGAGCATTTGGCAGTTGACCCCGAAAATCTGTATTTGGCCCGTTATACGCGTACCCGTGTGAAAGCGGAATTTGTGCGCGATATTGTTCTCGGCAGTAGCGGTTTATTGCACAAGGAAATTGGCGGACCCAGCGTAAAACCGTATCAGCCGAAAGGTTTGTGGGAAAAAGCCACTTCTGGTAGAGGTATTTTAGCCAAATATGA
>JANPGW010000224.1:0-2885 GCA_031424115.1 Saprospiraceae bacterium
AAATGGATAAAAAAACGATTCACGAGCAGGGCATGAAAACCCGCCGCAAAGTGCTGGGCGATAAACACGTTGATAAAGCCAATGCCAATATCAATGATTTTAACCGCGATTTTCAAGACTTCATTACCCGTTACGCTTGGGGTGAAATCTGGACACGCGATACACTCACGCACCGCGACCGCAGCTTGATTACATTGTCCATGTTGGTTGCTTTGAATCGGGAAGATGAATTCAGAATGCACGTCAGAGCAGCTTTTAATAATGGTGTAACCGTGGCGGAAATCAAAGAAGTGATTATGCAATCGGCGATTTATTGCGGTTTACCGGCTGCCAATGGCGCATTTCACGCCGCATTAAGGGTATTTGAAGAATTAGATATTTCAATAGAAAAATAAAAAAAATCAACAATGCAAAATATTCAAGTTGGAATCATCGGCGCGGGCCCCGCAGGTTTAACCCTTGCTATGATGTTACACAGAGCAGGAATCAGTTGTATGATACTTGAAAACAGGAGTAAAAAGTATGTGACAAGCCGCGTCAGAGCCGGTTTATTGGAACAAAACACGGTGGATTTATTCAAAGAATTGGGCGTGGGTGAGCGAATGCAACGAGAGGGCGAAGAACATCATGGTGTGTACATGAATTTTGATGGTAAAAGAGTCAGAATCCCCTTCGACGAGCACACCGGCGGTCGCCACATCACGATTTATGGTCAACAAGAAGTGGTTAAAGACCTCATTCAAGCCTGTGAAGAGAAAGGTATTGAGATTAAATTCGAGTGCGAAGCGACCCGTTTGACCGGATTGGAAAGCACTGAACCCCGCATTTATTATATCGAAAATGGTGGAGAGAAAGTCTTAAAATGCGATTTTGTGGCGGCTTGCGATGGATTTCATGGAATTGGACGTAAAAATATGCCTCCGGATTCTTACACCGAATACCGTATCGAATATCCTTTTTCATGGTTAGGGATTTTGGCTTATGCGCCGCCGGCGTCTGAAGAATTGATTTATGCGTACCACGAAAACGGATTTGCCTTGCACAGTTTGCGCTCCCAAGAAGTGAGCCGCTTGTACTTGCAAGTGCCGAATGACGATGATGTGGAAAATTGGCCCGATGACCGCATTTGGGATGAATTGGACATTCGCTTGGATGATGGCAAGGGTTTTAAAGTCAATCGCGGTGAAATTTTTGATAAAAGCATTACCCCAATGCGCAGTTTTATGATTGATAATATGCAACACGGCAGGCTGTTTTTGGCTGGCGATGCTGCTCATATTGTGCCACCTACCGGTGGAAAAGGCTTAAATTTGGCAGTGGCTGATATCCGTTTCATGTCGGCGGCTTTTGAACATTTTTATGCCTCCGGTAAAGAGGATTTATTAGAATTGTACTCTCAAGATTGTTTAAGGCGTATTTGGCGAGCGCAAGATTTTTCCAACTTTATGACCACATTATTTCATAAGCAAGCTGAACATGGTTCGTTCACGTATCAATTGCAAAAAGCCAAATTTGATTATATCAGTTTGTCCAAAGCGTACGCGGGTACGATAGCGGAAAATTATGTGGGGTTGAAGACGGTATAATGCCCCCCTCAGTATGTTCGAGGTTTTTTGAATCCTCGTAACGGTGATCGTAATAAAAAAAGTATTAAATACACTCCTCCCGTCTTTTTTGGGAAAATCAACATTGACAATATAATATGAAACAAGTACCCATAATTTCAACCCATGAAGCCGCTGACAAGGTTAAAGATGGCGATATTTTGCTACAAGGTGGTTTCGGTATGACCGGCAACCCCGTTCATTTGATGCACGCTTTAGCCGAAACAGGCACCAAAAACCTCACTTTTATTGGTAACAATGTCGGTGAAGTCGGTTTGGGCGGTGGTCGTTTACTCCGCAACGGGCAGATAAAAAAAATGATAGGATCATTTTTCACGTCCAATCCCGAAGCGGTGAAAGCCGCTCAAGAAGGTAAAGTGGAATATGAACTTTTACCTCAGGGTACTTTGGCGGAAGCTATTCGCGCAGGTGGTGCGGGTATTGGTGGATTTTATACCCCCACTTCGGCGGGTACTTTAATAGCCAAAGGGCGTAAAACCATGACTATCAACGGGCAAAAGCAGGTTTTTATTCCCGGCATCAGAGGCAATGTCGCATTTATCCGAGCGTGGAAAGGTGATACAGCAGGCAATTTGCAATACCGTATGACTGAGCAAAATTTCAACAAGGCTATGGCAACAGCTGCCGATTTGGTAATTGCTGAAGTTGAACATATTGTGCCGGTCGGGGAAATTGAACCCGAATACATCCATACGCCCGGTTGCTTTGTGGATTACTTAGTGCAAGCACACACCACTTTAGAAGATTTGGGCAGCTCGGCTTCCGTTGGTTCAAGTAAAAAAGCCAGTGAAAGCCGCATGAATATGGCGCGCCGAGCGTTTGCCGAATTGAAAAAAGGCAATGTCGTCAATTTGGGTATTGGCATCCCGACCTTGGTTGCGGATTTGATAAAACCCGAAGATGGTATTATTTTGCACACCGAAAACGGCATGTTGGGCGTGGGTCCCGCGCCAACAGACGGTGGTGGCGCCATGGATTATCCTGTCAATGCGGGTAAAATCCCTGTGACGGCTTTGCCGGGCAGCAGCTATTTTGATAGTGCCGATTCGTTTGCGATGATACGCGGCGGTCATGTTGACGTGGCGATTATGGGTGGCTTGGAAATAGACGAGAAAGGCAATTTAGCCAATTGGGCAGTCCCGGGCAAACCGCTTTTGGGCGTCGGTGGTGCTATGGATTTGGCCTCGGGTGCCAAAAGGCTCATCGTGACATTGACTCATGCCGATCCGGATGGTACGTCAAAAGTAGTTCCGAAATGTA
>JANPGW010000225.1:0-46913 GCA_031424115.1 Saprospiraceae bacterium
TATTTTACGGATGTGTATGTCAATCCGCAAGACGATGATGAAGTCTATTGTTTGGGCGTTCGTTTGGCGCATAGTACTGACGGGGGTAAAACGTTTTCATATCTCGGCGGCAATGTGACCCGTGCCACGCCAAGTTTGGCAAAAGGTTTTCACTTAGACCAATGCGAATTATGGATAAATCCCAATAATCCCAATCATCTTGCGGCAGGCAATGATGGTGGTTTTTATGTGAGTTATGACAAAGGCTCATCGTGGTTTCATTACAATAATATCCCCGTTGGTGAATTTTATGATATAACGATTGATCAAAAAAATTACGTGATTTATGGTGGCACACAGGATGATGCCACCGTTTATGGGCAACCCAAAGAACTAAAGCCCCATTTTCCCGACACTTGGAAATACTTATGGATTGACCCGTGGGATGGCGGCGATGGTTGCGTCTCGCAAGTTGACCCCGAAGATGAAAACACGGTGTATTACAGTATGCAGCATGGTCATGCGGTTCGATATGATAAAAAAATGGATACAACCCACGTTATTCAACCCCTTTTGCCTGAAAATATCAAAGACACGCTTGTTTTCAACTATATAACGCCTTATTTTATATCACCTCACCAAAGCAAGACGCTGTATCACGGTGGCAATTTTATTTTTAAAAGCACCGATAGAGGCGATAATTGGCAAGTGATTAGCCCTAATTTGGCTATTTCAAGCATGAAAGAAAAAAAATCCTTTTCAACGGGCGCATTGGTTGAATCTAAAATAGAAAAAGGGTTGCTCTATGCGGGGACAGACAAAGGCGCATTTTGGGTTACTAAAAACGATGGAACCCTTTGGGAAGAAAACTCGAAAGGACTTGCCAATAATTATATTCGGAGTATTTGCCCATCTCGCTTTGCAAAATCAAGGGTTTATATCGCCATGACAGGCATCAATTATGATGACCTCCAAAGCTATCTCTATGTGTCAGAAGATTATGGTAAAAACTGGACAAGCATCGCCGCGGGTTTACCCAACGAACCCGTCAATGTGATTTTAGAAGACCCCACCAATGAAAATATTTTGTATGCAGGCGGCTTGAGGGGCGTTTACATCTCAACGAATAAGGGCAAAACATGGGCGTATTTGGGCAATAATATGCCAAGCGCTGCCGTAGCCGACCTCGAAATCCATGAAGGCACGATGGATTTAGTGGTCGCAACGCATGGCAGAGGGATTTATAAAATCAATCTGCGTTCCATTTACGCTATGGGCTCCAAAAATTTAGCTTTGGACAAAGATCATTTATTTGAAATAGCGGAAAGTCAACGACCGTGGTTTAGTGTTCATGGCGGCGAACCGTTGTATGAAACACTTGAAAAAACGGGTATTCCGTTTTGGTTAAGTACCGCCAAACCCGTGACTTTATCCCTAAAAGACAAAGACAATATAGAAATTTGGTCAACAACCGTACAAGGTCAAAAAGGTTTTAATGAATACCGTTGGGATTTGATTATTAAAAAAGAAAAAAGCAATTTACCCTACTTTGTGCATTACGACAAGTTTATTGAAGCAGGTAGTTATACATTGATTTTATCGGATGGGAAAACAGCATTGGAGGATGTTTTTGTTGTAAAAGATGGGGTTTCGCCTAATACAAGGTGAATTTGAGTTAAAAATACTGAGGGGGGATATTTGCTTTTGAAAAAAGAACCCGCCTTGTAAACTATGGGTTTGCAAGGCGAGTTTTGTTTTATACTAAGGAGGGATTATATCATTCATTGTATGAATCCATCAAATTGGTGGCGGTATGCCCTTCTTTGTTCCAAAACTGTGCAGGGTTGATTTTACCTTTGAAAGGATTACTATAAATCAAGGTTGGAGAAGGTTCATTTCTACGGACTCTTTTAGGTGAAAAAGCCAAACGCAAAGTTGTTTCAAAATCTCCGTCATAAATAGGAATTGTCAAACCCCAATATTCATTTGGGTTTAATGTAATGTTATAATAACTATTACCACACCAACTACTTGGTGAATATTCGATATCGCGCCAAATTCCCTTTTTATCCAAAGCCTGCATAGTCAGATATAGGCGATTGTCTTGACCATCAATTTTGAGGGTATCATTAGTGGTATTGTAAATATAGATTTTAAAACCTTTGAATGATTTTTGAAAAACGGCAGATACATCTGGTTTGGCAACAATACCCAATTGATTAATTGGAAATGGAGTTAGTGGGTTAATAGGTTTAGCTAAACATAAATGCGTTGTTGATGTATCGCCTCCATAACTTTCCCTTCTATAATCCGATGGAAAAACATAATTATAACCCCGAGCCATGAATGCAATATTCAAAGGTTCAATTTTTCTACTGGTTTCAGAAGGTTTATTGGCTCTCCAAACAAAATCACCTTTAGCATTGACATAGCCATAAATATCATTAATTTCTACATATAATAAACCATTTTGAAACCCATGAGGGTGAACTAAAGTGAAAGTCGGTTTTATAAGCCAATTACCCAATGTATCAATCAAACCCCAATGATAGCTTTTTCCTGTATAAACATCTTCTGTCTTAGAATTCGTTTCTTTATCTGCAATAGCCACTAAAAGCCCTTCTTTTTGAAATTCAGCATCACAGACCTTATCATACTGAGGGGGTATCAGATATTGTCCCATACTATCAATCACACCCCATTTTTCATTTGTTGTGAACCGTTGTGTTGTATCATGTTCTGCAACAAGTACACGATTTTTTGAAAAATCATTATTCACAAACCATTCAAAACGGTTGCTACTCAATTGTTTACCAGTTTTATCCATCAAATACCAATTACGTATTGCTCCTGAAAAAGAACGACCTGTTAGAAAAGGTGTCCCTTTTTCATCTGCTCTTTTTACAAAAACAGTTTTCCCTGCTGTATCTACCCAAGTTGTATAATCGTCAGAGTTAATATCATTAATATCTACTTGAGTCGTAACAGCTAATAATCCTTCTGAAAAATGGTTTTCATAGATGGACATTCCTTTTTTAAGTCTAAAAACCAATTCTCCTTTGCGATTGATAAAGCCATATTTCCAATTATCAAAACTGTTTTTATCCATTGTTGTATCAATATAATTGACCTCAGCAAACCCTTCATGGAAAGCCTGGATCTCATTATATTTCCCAAAAGGTACTATCATTTTACCGTTTTTATGCTTAATCCCTACTTGATCGCTATTTCCATTGTCAATTGTTCTCCTAACAATTGACAAATCTCCGTCCCAATCCAAAAACGCTTCTGAATCATGCAATTGTCCAAGTGTATCTAATACTTTTTCTATGCGTTGGCTATCTTTTATAATTGAAACACGTGAAATACCTTTTTCAAAAGCAGTAGCACTATTTAGCTCAATATTCCACAATCTTTCACCTTTTTTATTGATGAAAAACAATTTACCCTCTTGATAAACTTGAGCAAATCCTTCTGAAAAATCTGTTGCGTAGTCATAAACAGGAGGAATAGCAAATATCCCAGCTGTATTGATATAACCAAACGTTCCATTAAAGCGAGCAGGAGCTAAACCTTCGGAGAAAGTACCCAGATTGCGAAAAATAGGTTCTATAACTACTTCTCCTTGTTGATTAATAAAACCATGTCGGTTATCTATCCAAATGGGGAAAAGTCCTTTACTTGCATCACAATTAGAGGATGTTGTGACTTTAGAGCTTATCAAGTTAAGGGACAATAGTGTTCCAAAAATAAAAGAGATAAATAAGATTTTCATAGGAATTTAACATTTTGTATTTAAACGTAAAAAACAGGTTTTAGTATTTGTTTTCAATCAATTTTATGATTTTTCACGAAAAATCATAAAGGTTAGAAGAGATAAGTAAAAGAATTTTAATAAACTACACCACTTTCCTTACATCTTCTGACCAAGATGTTTCGTTTGGTTTTTCACAAACCGAATAAGGAAATTTTTTAAAGTCGGTGATGCTGCAAACATTGCCGACTTTATTTTTTAGGAAAACTTTAAGGCGAGTCGTTGTAGTTTCTTATTTTCATATTATTCCAGTTGTTTAAAATTTATAAAAGATTTTATTCATCATTATTTACACCCTCTACTCAAAACAACTATTTGCCCATCCAAAACTTGATATTTGGCGTTGATAGCCTCGCAAATAATACTCATTTTATCGTATAAAGGCTGGTCTTCCAAAACGGCGGTGATAGGACAATCTCTCAATAAGGCTTCATCATAAACAATATTGATACTATACGCCTCTTTCAAAATCCGAAACACTTCATTAACGGGCGTATCCTCAAAATCAAATTTGAATGTTTGTTTAATGCTTTCACTCACAACAATCTCTGGTTTTTCTACCAAAGTTTTAGTCAATTTTTCATCAGCTCGGTTGAATATAATTTTTTGATTGGGTGTTAAAACCAAGCCTTTGAGCGTTGGTGTTGCTGCTTGGGCGATTTGTGCTGCATCGCGTTGTGAAAAAACAGATACTTTTCCTGTTTTGACTTCCACCGTCACTTCTTTATTGTCTTTAAACGCTTTGACCGTAAAACTTGTACCCAACACCTTTGTCACCAACTCATTGGCATAAACTAAAAATGGTTTATTAGGATTTTTAGTTACTTCAAAAAACGCCTCCCCCGACAATAAGGTCACAGCCCGTTCCGTACTTGAAAAGTTTTTATCGTACCTTAGAGAGCCACCTCGTTTCAAAACAGCCGTTGAACCATCACTAAATCGAATAGTCGTATCTGCTAAAACGTTTTGAATATCTATTATTTGTGCTGAAATTGCCTCCGATACTGAGGGGGGGCTTATCGTGGTATTTTTATTAAAAAACCACAGACCCACCGTTATGAGTAAAGCCACAGACGCAGCCATTCTAAACCAGTTTTGGCGAAAAAAAGACAGTTTGGGGATTTCTTCCAATTCAATAGCTGCTAAAATAGCCCGCACCCTTTCCCGCAATTCGGCATCACTAATCGTTTCATGGTATATTTCAAGACTTTTAGTAATTGTGCGTGCTTGCTCAATGGGTTTCATTTTATCCAAGTGCATCAATTGAAACTCTTGCCAAAAAGTATCCGTTTCAGGCAATTCGCCCAAAGCCCATTGACGGAAATATTTGTCTAAAACAAAATCTTCGACGGTAAAATCGTTGTACTTATTCATATTTTTTATCTGTAAAAAGACGGAATTGAATGGTTTCTATAAGGAAGATACTGAGGGGGGTAAAATGTCCTAAAAAAAGGAAAGTTTTTTTTAAATTTTTTTGAGATATTTCATAAATACATAAAAGTAGTTAACATTTTTTTGAAACACATAGGCACATAGAACACATAGATGATTGATTTTCAATTAATTGTATAAACTATGTGACCTATGTGCATATGTGTTTTAAAAAAAGGGTAGCTAAAAAGGCGGGTTCAAAAAACCCAATTTTGACGCAGTTGTTTTACCGCTTCATAAATCAGATTAACAACAGAATGGGTCGCAACGCCCATAATTTCAGCGATTTCGGCATATTCCAAATCCTGATAAAAGCGCAGATAAATCGCTTCCCGTTGCCGTTTGGTTATTTTGGTCAATAAATCTTTGATTTTCGTATGGTTTTCCGCAGTCGTTTCTTGCACAATAATATTGTGTTCAATCGCAAATTCGACTTCTAAAATATAATTGTCTTCAATTTGTTCTGCTTCACGAAACCATTTATTTTTATTGGTTTCTTTCAAAATTTGATTGCGTAATGCGCCCAAAAGGTAAAAACGAGGTGATTTCACCTCCGTCAAACTCAACCGTTTTTGCCAAATAACGATAAACAAATCGTGGATACAATCTTTAACAAAATCCGCATCTTTACTCAATTTAGTCCCATAACTCAACAAAGGCTTGTAGTGATGCTCAATCACTTGCCCCAAAACTGCCTGACTATCCTCTTGATTGCTATGCACAAAGATTTGCCAAAGCGCATAATCATCATTACTATTTTTTGTTGAATTATCCATTGAGAGCAAAGGTATAAAAAAAGGCAAAAAGCCCATGCAAAACACGTCGCATGGGCTTTTATACTGAGGGGCTATTTTATTTAAAATCACTACGCTCTAAAAAATACAACCATGTATTTATTATTTTTTTCCAAAAATACTGTTTATATGCCCCTTTATTAACTCTAAAAATTGAGTTACAAATTCTAATAGTTCAGTTACTTTTGCAAAATGGTTAATGATAAATTATTTCACTTTTTTCAATCCAAATTCCCTTTCAATACTGAAGGGTTAGAGGATTTTATTGCCTCTTTTCATCTTAAAACTTATCGGAAAGGGACAATTATATGTCATGCCAATAGCCAAGAAACAAACTTGCGCTTTTTAGATAAAGGCATGATTCGGGAATATTATGCCTATCAAGACCGAGAACGCAATATTACGTTCTATACAGAACCTGAATTTATTACAGATTTCAATGCTTTGACACAAAATATTCCGACAAAAAAATATCAGGAATGTCTTACCGATGTACAAATAAGCGTGCTGTCAAAAGATAAGTTCGAGGACTTTTTACAAAACTATCCTTGTGGGAAATCATTTATTGATACCATTTTCAAAAAAATAATCGCCCAAAAAGCCGAAGAAGAATTTAAAAATTTTTGCCTTTCGCCTGACGAATTGTACTTGGATTTGCTGCAAAATCAACCAAATTGGTTACAACAAATTCCTCAATACCATTTGGCTTCTTATTTGGGTATCACACCTGAAACATTGAGCCGAATCCGCAAACGGATTACTTCTTGATTCAAATCAATGAAAAATTTGGGTAGATGCTTCAATTTTGCAGTTTCAAATTTAAGAAAATGTAAAATTTATGAAAATACACCAAATAAGAAACGCCTCTATGGTGATTCAATCGGGCAAAAATGTGATTCTAATTGACCCGATGTTAGGAGAGAAAGGTTCGGCTGGACCGCCTTTTACCCTTTTTCGATTCAAACCTAAACGCAATCCTATTGTAGATTTACCTTCCAATACCTTGAATTTGGTTGCAAACGTCACGCATTGCTTGATTACGCATCTTCATCCCGACCATTTGGATAAAGCGGGTGAAAAACTCTTGCGCGACCGACAAATACCCATAACGTGCAGTATTAAAGATGAGGTAGAACTCAAAAAAAGAGGCTTAAACGTCGTACAAACCCTCAATTATTGGCAGCCAACGTCCTTTTTAGGGGGCAAAATTACGGGTATTACTGCCGTTCACGGTTATGGTTTTGTTGCCAAACCAATGGGTAATGTCATGGGTTTTCATATCGAATTGCCGAATGAAAAATCCATTTATTTGAGTTCAGATACCATTTACACGGATGATGTGCATCGTGTTTTGACCGAATTAAAACCTAATATTGCCGTCGTAGCGGCAGGTTCGGCACAGTTGGATATTTTCCAACCCTTATTGATGCGGATGGATGATATTTTGAAATTTGTAAAAAACGCACCTAATAAAGTTATTGCCAATCACTTAGAGGCAGTCAATCACTGCCCCACGACAAGAATCGGCCTGCGCGAGGAGCTTAAAAAAATCAACCTATCCGATAAAGTTTTTATCCCGAATGATGGTGAAAGTATTGATTTTTAAGGAAAATTTATGCGTGATACTGAGGGGGATAGAAATCAAAAAGCCCATGCAAAACATGTTGCATGGGCTTTTATACATGGGTCTCCTGCGGCAATTTCAAAGAACAGAGCAACAAATCTATGAAGTTGTTTCAATATTGCTAAAAGAAGCGTATAATTGTGAATATAAACCCGTAAATATTCCCAATAAGTATTTGAATTAAAATCTAACCAATATGAATTCCTATCCAAGTATATTCAATGATGTGATTGGCCCTGTGATGCGAGGGCCATCCAGTTCACATTGTGCGGCTTCTTTGCGTATTGCTCGACTCTGCAGAGACTTGATGGATGACGAAATCAAAGACATTTTGATTGAATTCGACCCGAATGGCTCATTGGCAACAACGCACAAAAGTCAAGGCTCGGATATGGGTTTATTTGGTGGTTTTTTAGGTTGGGAAGCGTATGATGAGCGGTTGCCAGAATCTGAAAAATACTTGATGACGACAGGCATTAGCGTCACGATTAATATTTGTGATATAAAAGCCGACCACCCCAATACCTATAAAATAAGGCTTAAAAACGATAGTGAAACACGGGATTTGACCGCTATCTCAACGGGTGGTGGTATGATTGAAGTCATTCAAATAGATGGTATAGCCGTTTCAATGGCAGGTGATTATTTTGAAACGCTTATTTACTGCACTGAACCTGAGTTGATAATTCCTTTCCTAAAAGCCTCCATTGCTTATGATGATATTGAATTCCATAAAGGTAGTATTAGTTTTATTGAAATCAAATCACAAACCGTATTGGATGCCGTTATTTTAGAGGAATTAAAGGCAATGGAAAGCGTTTCAATGATAAAATGCTTGAAACCTGTTTTGCCAGTCATGGCTCGCAAAAATATGCAAGTGCCATTTATAACTTGCAACGAAATGCTCGTGTATAACGAAGGTAAAAACAAAGCCTTATGGGAATTAGCCATGGATTACGAAGCCGCTCGAGGTAATATTTCACCCGAAGAAGTGTTTAAAAAAATGCGTAAAATCATCCATATCATGGGCAATGCTATTGAATTGGGTTTGAAAGGCACGCATTATGATGATAGAATATTGGGCAGTCAATCACTACAATTTAAAGAAAAATTTGCAGCCGATAAATTGGTTGGCGGCGATGCCAATAACAGGATTATCATGTACGTATCGGCCATGATGGAGGTGAAAAGTTCAATGGGTGTCATTGTTGCTGCACCTACGGCGGGGTCGTGTGGTGCATTACCAGGGGCACTATTTGGCACAGCCCATTCATTGGAATTACATGAAGATGAAATTATCAAAGCGATGTTAGCCGCTGGTTTGATTGGTGTTTTCATTGCGGCGCATGCTACTTTTGCTGCCGAAGTCGGTGGTTGTATGGCAGAAACGGGTTCAGGTGGGGGCATGGCAGCAGCGGGTATTGTCGGTATGAAAGGCGGCACGTTGGAACAATCTATAGCCGCAGCATCTTTGGCTCTACAAAACTCACTCGGCATTATCTGCGACCCGATTGGCAATAGGGTAGAGGCACCTTGTTTGGGCAGAAATGTCATGGCAGCCACCAATGCCATATCTTGTGCGAATATGGCTTTATCCAATTATGCTCAATTGATACCCTTGGATGAAGTAATTGAAACCATGAAAGCGGTTGGTGACCAAATTCACCATACTTTGCGTTGCACCAACTTGGGGGGTCTTTCCATTACAAAAGCAGCAAAGCAAATTGAAGCGATGTTGGAAGAACAACCCGATAGGTTTTTTAAAAGTTGTTGAAATGAATTAAAAAAGTATCAAATACAAACAGCCAATATTTTATGCAATAATGGTCGAATACATTTTACTTTTCATTACAAGCCTGTATTTATACTCGAATAGGGCAACGGATTCGGAAAAATTACCTGAAGACGTGGCAGCAGAGTATCAAAAATTGCCCAACGGATTGGATTATAACCAACACGTTAAGCCTATTTTATCCGACAAATGTTTTATTTGCCACGGTCCCGATAAATCGAAACAGAAAGCGGGTTTGCGCTTAGATATTGCCGAAAACGCCTATGCTGCCTTGCCTGAAACACCGTCAAAAGTGGCTATTTTGCCCAAAAACTTAGAAAAAAGTGAAGTTTTTCACCGCATTATTTCCACCGACCCCACTTATTTGATGCCCTCGCCTAAATCGCATTTGACCCTATCCGCCCGGGAAAAAGCAATTTTGGTAAAATGGATTGAAGAGGGTGCAGTGTATAAACCGCATTGGGCTTTTGTAAAACCCCAAGCGATTTCAGATATTGGATTTCGGATTTCGGACACTGCAACCCGACAATCCACCGCACAAATTGATTATTTTGTTTTAAAACGCTTGAAACAAGAGGGTTTGCAACCCTCAAAAGAAGCCAATAAAGAAATTCTATTGCGTCGGCTGTCCCTCGATTTGACAGGTTTGCCACCAACTATTGATGAAATTGATACTTTTTTAAACGATAATTCCCCAAATGCTTATGAAAAGCAAGTGGACAGGCTAATCGCCTCCCCGCATTACGGTGAAAAAATGGCAGTGGATTGGCTTGATTTAGCCCGATTTGCTGACTCACATGGTTATACCGTGGATAGGCTGCGGGATATGTCGCCTTATCGAGATTGGGTCATTCGGGCATTTAATCAAAATATACCTTATAGCACCTTTATTCAGCAACAATTGGCAGGTGATTTAATGCCAAATCCGACTAAAGACATGCTGATAGCCACCGCTTTTAACCGCAATCACCAACAAAATATGGAGGGTGGTATCGTCGAGCAGGAGTTTCAAACGGAATATGTGATGGATAGAACCAACACTTTTGGCGATGTTTTTATGGCTATTTCTATGGGTTGTGCCCGTTGTCACGACCATAAATATGACCCTTTTTCGCAAAAAAACTATTATCAATTGTTCGGTTTTTTCAACAACGTCCGCGAATCGGGGCAAATTTCGTGGAATGATGATTTGCCTACGCCGACGTTAATGCTACCGTCCGAAGAAAAAGAACAAATTATCGCTTTTTTAAACCACAAAATTTTAGAGCAAGAAAAGGTGGTTTTGAATACTGAAAACAAGGCGCATTCTGATTTTGACAACTGGTTAAATGCCGAAGAGTACAAAAAGATTACCGTTCATACCCCCCCTCAGTATAACTTGCAAGGTTTCTATAATTTTGAAGACAGTTTGAAAAACAGCCTTGATACCACCAAATCGGGCGTGATGAAACGAGATGCAGGAGCTTTGGGCGATAAACCCATTATTGAAAAAAACGAGAAAGGACAGGCATTGGTATTAGATGGAGACGTATATTTAGATTTAAAAGATGTTGGTGTTTTTAGAAAATCTGAGCCATTTAGTGTGGGTATTTGGGCATTTTTTCCCAATGATTTCAAAGAAGGGGTTATTTTTCACAAAAGCGAAGCTGAGCGATTATACAATTTTAAAGGCTATAATTTATCCTTGAAAGACAATAAATTGAGCATCACGATGGCGCATACCGCACCGTCAAATGCTATTACACGGATAAGTGAACAAGATGTACCCCGCAACAAATGGCTGCAATTGACCATGACTTACGATGGCTCGTCCAACGCCAACGGTTTTAAACTTTATCTCGATGGCTTAGAAATGGCAATGGAAACGGTGATTGACCAACTTTACAAAGACATCATTTTTTTCAGAAAAACAGAACCTGCTTTGCAAGTCGGCGGCTGGTGGCGTGGCTTGGGTTTTAAAGGGGGCAGGGTAGATGACATTGTCGTGTATAACCGCAATTTAACGCCTTTTGAAATTAAAATATTAGCTCATATGGCGAGTTGGGACAGTATTTTGAGTAAAAATAAAAACCAATTAACAAACGATGATAAGGTGATCTTAAAAAAATTTTACCTATCCGTTATTGATGGCAATGTTTTAAAGGCACAAAAAGAATTACAACGATGGCGTACCGAATTGTCGGATTCTACTGAATATATACCCGAACTCATGGTCATGCAAGAGATGCCCAAACCTAAAACAACGCATGTACTGTTGAGGGGCCAATATGATATGCCAAGCGAGGAGGTACAGCCGAATACGCCTGAATCCATTTTACCCTTTCCTACCAATTTGCCTAAAAACCGCTATGGTTTGGCGTTATGGTTAACCGCCGACAACCATCCTTTGACGGCTCGCGTAGCGGTCAATCGCTTGTGGCAAAACTTCTTCGGCGTGGGTTTGGTGAAGACAGCGGAAGATTTTGGCAATCAAGGTGAAATGCCAAGTCATCTTGATTTATTGGATTGGTTGGCGGTCACATTCAGAGAATCGGGTTGGGATATTAAAAAAATGAATAAAATGATAGTGATGTCCGCTACCTATCGCCAAAATTCAAAAGCGACCGAGACCATACGAGAACACGACCCCGAAAATCGCCTTTTATCACATGGTCCCGCCAATCGTTTATCGGCTGAAATGGTGCGCGACAATGCCCTTGCCGCGAGTGGTTTATTGAATAAAAAAATAGGCGGCAAAAGTGTGAAACCCTATCAACCAGAAGGACTTTGGGAGATAAACAGTGCTCATTATACCGAAGATTCTACGGATGCTGTTTACCGCCGAAGCCTCTATATTATTGCCAAAAGATCAGTGCAAAATCCTACTTTGGGCATTTTTGACGCACCTTCTCGCAGTTTTTGTACGGTCAGACGACAAAGAACAAACACGCCTTTGCAGTCTTTGGTCACCTTGAATGACCCAACTTTTATTGAATCAGCAAAGGTTTTAGGAGAAGAAATGGCTAAAGAAACGGATATGTCAAAAGCGATTGTTCAAACCTATCGAAAATTGACAAGCCGTACCCCCTCAGTATCAGAGGTTAATTTGCTTATACAGGTGCAAAAAACTACTTATGGCAATTTTAAAAACAATCCCGAAAAAATTAAGGGGTGGTTAAAAACGGGTTTGTATAAAATTGCTGAGAATTTGGATGCCGCTTGGGTAGCAGCCAATGCAGTGGTGGCGAGTACGATTTTAAATTCGGATGCTTGTATTATGAAGCGGTAGAATTTATTTGGATGATAAATGCTGATTCATCCTCTTTTTCTTGATAAGAGCGAAGACCTGCTCGATTTATTTTGACGGGTTCAGCCTCGCCCGATATTATTAAAGGTAGTATTAGCACCCAGTAATGCTTTGTCTGAGATGTGGTTGGAGAATTATATTGAAACTTTTTTTTTAAATGAGTTGGCTAAATTTAGATAAAAAACAATGGCGCACTACCCCGTAGAAGATTTTAAACTCCATACGCCCGATTTTTTAAAACTCAATAAAAAACTCGACAGGCGCAATTTTCTCCGCAAAACCGCAAGCGGCTTGGGGGCGATAGCATTGAATAGTCTTTTGGGTAGTTCAAGTGCCTTTGGTAATTCCTCTTCAATATATCCATCACGATTGTCTGATTTTCAACGTATTGCACCCAAAGCAAAGCGGGTCGTTTATCTATTTATGGCGGGTGGTCCTTCCCAATTTGAAACCTTTGATTATAAACCCACATTACAAAATAGGATGGGGCAGGGGCTACCCGATAGTATCCGTCAGGGGCAGCGGCTAACGGGCATGAGCGCTAATCAAGCCATTTTACCCATTGCGCCTTCGGTTTATAAGTTTAATCAGTATGGTAAAAATAAAACGTGGGTCAGTGAATTGTTACCGCATACAGCACAAGTGGTGGATGATTTGTGCATTATAAAATCCGTTTTTACCGAACAAATCAACCATGATCCTGCTATTACCTTTTTCCAAACGGGACACCAATTGCCGGGACGACCGTCTATTGGCTCTTGGTTGAGTTATGGGTTGGGTTCTGAAAATCAGAATTTACCCGCTTTTATTGTTCTGGTGTCTAAAAATGCATCGAAAGACCAGCCGTTGTATGCCCGTTTGTGGGGAAATGGTTTTTTACCGTCGGAGCATCAAGGCGTGCAATTCAGATCAGGCAAAGACCCCGTTTTGTACCTTAACAATCCGGAAGGTTATGATGGTGCGGACAGAAAACAAATGTTGGAGTATCTAACCAAACTCAATCAATTGCAAAATGAAACTTGGGGCGACCCCGAAGTGGAGGCGCGCATGGCGCAGTATGAAATGGCGTTTCGGATGCAAACTTCCGTTCCCGAAGTGATGGACACCACAAAAGAGCCTGATGAGGTTTTTGAATTGTACGGAAAAGACAGTCGTGACAAAGGCTCTTATGCCGCAAACTGCCTTTTAGCCCGAAAATTATTAGAACGCGATGTCCGATTTGTGCAGCTCTACCACCAAGGTTGGGATCATCACGGCGGTTTGCCTAAAGCCATGGAGCAACAATGCCAACAAATAGATCGTGCCACGGCAGCTTTAATTATTGACCTAAAACGGCGGGGTTTATTGGAAGACACTCTTGTGGTTTGGGGCGGCGAATTTGGTAGAACCGTCTATTCGCAAGGCAAATTGACAAAAGAGGATTATGGGCGCGACCACCACCCGCGTTGTTTTTCGATGTGGATGGCAGGAGCCGGTGTCAAAGCCGGTTTTAGTTATGGCGAAACCGATGAATTTAGTTATAATATCGTGAAAGATCCCGTGCATGTGCATGATTTTCAAGCCACTTTACTATATTTGATGGGCATTGACCATGAGCAACTGACGTTCAAATTCCAAGGTCGGCGTTACCGTTTGACAGATGTGCATGGGGAGGTAGTGAAAGGAATTTTGGTATGATATACTTTCTAAAAAATCTTCTTTGTGGAGGTGTTAAAAATCATGCAATTGCAAAATCTGAATACGTACCTTAGGAATATCGAAAATCAAAGGTGAAATAATTTTTTCATTAAAATTAATTATCGCAAAATGACAACAAGACGAAAATTTATTCAAAATACAACTATGGCTTCCGCTTTGGCGATTGCTAAACCCAGCTTTGGGTTCAATGTCTTAAGTAAAAAACCGCAGAATTTAACTGAGATAGTTATCGGGCACAACGGGTATACCTACAAAGTGGATAAAAATTGGGCGAAAATCGGTGTCAATAGCAATCCACTTTTCAATTGCCATGAAATGGTACAGGATAGCAAGGGTCGATTAATTATGATTGGCGATAATACCCATAACAATATCCTTATTTTTGATAAATCAGGTAAACTATTGGATTATTGGGGTACAGCTTTCCCTGGCGGGCATGGTCTGACGTTGTCGAAAGAGGGTGGGGAGGATTTCTTAATTCTGGTGGATTGCGGTTATTTTCAAGACAAAGAAGGTAAATGGCAAGCCCAAGCAGGTCAGGTTATAAAAACGGATTTAAGCGGACGCATTATTTTCACCATCGGGCACCCGCGCACGATAGGCATTTATAAGGATTCTGAAAAATTTCAACCCACTGAAACAGCCGTTGCACCGAATGGCGATATCTACGTGGCAGATGGGTACGGCTCCGATTATATCATTCATTACAACAGCAAGGGGCAATATATTCGGCATTTTGGCGGTAGAAACAATCAGAATAAGGAGCATAATCTCATCAATGCGCATGGCGTTGTGGTGGATACCCGCGATAAAAATAAACCGACGTTGATTTGTACTTCCCGAGAAGAAAACTGTTTTAAGGTTTTCTCGTTGGATGGAAAATTTATTAAACGCATTGACCTACCAGGGATGTACGTTTGCCGACCAGTTATTAATGAACAAAATCTGTATGCCGGGGTGTGTTGGTCAAAAGATACGGTGGGCAAACGCAACGCTAATACGGGTTTTATTACTATTTTAGATGGTGAAAATAAAGTCATTTCAAACCCCGGTGGAGAGGCCCCTCAGTATCAGGACGGTATATTGCAGCAGACGTTCCAAATGGCGAATCCTGTTTTTCAACATGGCCACGATGTGTGTATTGATGAAGATAAAAGTGTTTATGTCTGTCAATGGAATGCCAATTACACTCCACCTGTGAAATTGACGCGGGTTTAGCTCTTCCATCGAGTTCTCGGAGTTAAAACCTCAATATAGCATATTTAGATTTAAATCCTGATAAAATGATGAAAACTTACTTGCTACTTTTTTTATGTTTATTAATTGTTACATTGGTGCCCGCGCAAAGTACCTCCGTTCGGATGGGCATTGTGGGCATGACTCATGACCATGTAAGAGGGATTTTGAATAATCCCAAGCATGATGGAATGGTATTGGTTGGTTTTGCCGAGCCAAACAAGGAGCTGGCATTGCGGTATTTGAAAGAGGCAAATTTGCCGGATAGCATGTGGTTTCCAAGCATTGAACAGCTGATTGAAAAAGCTAAACCAGAAGCCATTTGTGATTTCAGAAGTACCTTTGAACATCTTGAAACAGTTGAAAAATGTGCCCCTAAAAAAATCCATGTGATGGTTGAAAAACCATTGGCGGTCAACTTAGAACACGCTAAAAAAATGGAAAAACTGGTGAATAAGTATGGCATTCATCTCATTACCAATTATGAAACAACTTGGTACGCCAGCCATCATCAAGCGTTCGAAATGATTCATACCCAAGGCATTTTGGGTGACATCCGAAAAGTCGTGATTCACGATGGGCATCGAGGGCCTAAAGAAATCGGCTGCTCCCAAGCATTTTTACATTGGCTCACAGATCCAGTAAAAAATGGCGGTGGGGCTATCATGGATTTTGGTTGTTACGGTGCCGATATCATGACTTGGCTTATGAAAGGCCAGAAACCCAATTCCGTCACCGCTGTTACCCAAACCAATAAACCAAATATCTACCCGAAAGTAGATGATGAAGCGACAATTATTGTGCAATATCCAAAAGCACAAGGCATTTTTCAAGCTTCATGGAACTGGCCCTTCGATAGGAAAGATGCGCAAATCTATGGGACTAAGGGATATATTTTTGCTGACAAAAGCCCTCAAATGCGTGTTAGATTAGGTGATAGAAATGCCATGGAAGAAGAAAAAAGAGATGTGACACCCTTAAAAACACCCAATAATGATGCTTTCAGTTATTTTGCAAGCATCATAAAAAGTAATAACAATCCGGAAAATGATTTAGGCTCTTTGAAAATCAATATGGTCGTGATGGAAATATTAGATGCAGCGGTAAAATCTTCTAAGAGCCATAAAACGGTATTTTTAGGAAAATAAGTTCGGCTTGTTCTAATATTACTTTTTGTCATGCTGAGGTAACGAAAGCATTTTGGAATGTATACATTATACGGAAAAGTCTTGAAAAAAAACCATAACTCATTGATAATCACAGCCTTACGTGGGTTTTAGAACCCGCATAAGGCTGTGATTGGCTCGTCGAAAAACACGATATTCATAAAAAGTGATAATGTCGATTATGTTAATGTATTGTTATTAAACAAATTGTATTACCCTGAAAACCTTTATTCAATACTTTTTCATAAGAACTGAACCTACTCCTTCACATTCATTTTTGATACTTTCATAATTTTTTCCAGCGTATCATTTTTGATTTCATCCAATAAAACAATAATTTCATCTCGAGAATCGTCGCTGAGAACGGAAAAATCCGACGCAATGAAATTCGAATTGTGCGCTTTCAGGATGTAATGGCTTTCAGGCATCAGCGACAATGCCGTTTTACCGTTTTTATCGGTCACAAAGCTATAGATAATCGGTTTCGCAGAGCCATTTTCGTCGAGTTCAATTGTGGAAACTACAACACTCTGAATCGGGTATCCGGTTTTTCGGTCAATGGCAAAGATAGTGATTGTCTTTTTAGGCGTTTTTACGTGTCCACCTGCGCTTACTTGTTCTTCATTTGAGCGGGGTATCGGCAGAAAACTAAATCCATTGAGAGCCGTAAAAGCATAAATATCATCCTCCCCTACCCCACCATTTCTGTTGGACGTTAAATAACCGGATTGGTAATCGGCATCAAGAATAAAACCAAAATCATCTTTTTCACTGTTGATGGGTGCACCCATCTTTTCCGGCATTTCATACACACCGTTTGCGTTGATGCGGGTTCGATAAATATCCCAACCCGTTTTTTCTTCTTTATCTTCGGAAGAAAAAAATAATACCCCGCTTTCATGGATGAATGGGAATGCTTCGTTTTTAGGCGTATTGATTTTGGACCCCAAATTGACCGGTTTACTCCATATGCCATACACTTTTTCAGACATGTATATATCCATACCACCATAGCCGCCGGGACGATTGGAAGCAAAATACAACCGCGTTCCATCAGCCGAAAGGCTGGGGTGACAAGCGTCCGATTTTTCAGCGTTGATAGGCAGCTCTTCCGCCGAAGACCATATTCCCGCCATTTTTTGGGCAGCGTAAATTTTCATATATGCATAGCCGTTGACATAATGGACTTTTTCAGCGTTTTTATCATCGCTCTTTTTACTATCGTTCCGGCAAAAAAAGACCGTTTCGTATGACTTGTCAAAACAGAGGGGGCCCTCGTGTAAGGTACTTTGTAAGTCCAAGGAAAACGGTTCAGGTTTTTGCAAATGGCCGTTGATATCTTTTTGAGACACAAAAACGGACATAGCACTTCGACTGATATGCTCATCGTAGGCTTTGTTTTTACCTTCTACAGTATTGCAGGACACGAAAACGATACCATTTTTATAAAAAGTAGGGCTAAAATCCAATGTGGTCGTATTGATAACACTGATATTTCTCAACCGCACCGAGCCAACAGGTGCCTGAGCAGAAAGTGTGAGGGTGGTTGCCAATAAAATGAAGATTTGTTGTAATCGCTTCATAGGATAAAGAAATTTAATTTTTTAGAACTAATTGAGTTTATACCTGCCTTGTCGGCAGGCAGACTGAGGGGGGTGTTATCCCGAAATCTCGGGGGTTAAAAAAAGAATCTTGGATTTTTCAAACCGTTCGTTGGACCAAAATCATATCGAACAAGAGCTTCGATAGTGCCGCTGCTGTAATTTTTGATGGCACTCAGAGTATGGTCATATGAGAAACCAAAACCTACCCTGTCCGTAGCTTGCACAAAGCCTAAAAAATCAATAGAATCTCCCGTATTACCCGACTCGCCAATGCGATAAGATGCGCCTACCGTGAATTGTTTTTGAATCGTCACACTCGCATTGACATCAAGGCTGAACGGAGCATTCACCACATATTTGTACATCAAACTGGGTTTAAATATCAGGTTGTCCGACCCCATCGGAATCAAACCTCCCGCCATGAAGTAAACGTGCCGTTGCTCTCTACCGATGGAATTGGCTGCCGGGTTGGCACCAATGGCAATAGCGTTTTTGTTCAAATTGGGAATGGAAATGCCGGCATAAAAATTTTCGGTATCAAAATAAACGCCTACTCCCACATTGGCATTGATGAATTTGGGCGTTTCCTGCTGCAAAGAGGCATCCTGTTTCTCCTCAATGTAGATGTTGAGGTCTTCCAAGTCATATCGGTATTGACTGACTGACATGTTCATGCCAATCCGTAGTGTCGCTTTTTGGGTTTTGACCGCGGCATACGAGAAAACCAATTTCCCGTATTGACGCTGGGTAATGCCCTCTGATTGATTGCCTAAAACGATGCCTGTCCCTAAACGGTCGTTGTTGATAGGCATATCTAAAGATAACAAATAGGATTTGGGATTGCCCTGAAAACCCATCCATTGGTTGCGGTAAGTGGCGGTAAGGTTAGGAACTCTTCTTGACCCCGCGAAACCGGGGTTGTTGAGTATGTTATTGTACATAAATTGGGTATAGTGTGCTTCTTGTTGTGCCCGTGTGACTGTGGCGCACAATATAAGTGCAGCCATTGTAAAAAACGTTCTCATAGTTTTAGATTAAAATTGTAAGTAAATCGCTTTAAATGCTCATCATAAATTGATGAAAAAAATATGGGTTCTACCCTATGCCTTTTCAAGGCTTTTATTTGACTATCGAAACAAAACTCGTAATGGGTAATGCATCCGGATTTTTTTTAAAGATAAAATAATACGTACCTACGGGTAAAGGCTGACCGCCGAATGTTCCTTGCCAATCGTTGTTGTAAGGAGATGCCCAATACACTTTTTCACCCCATTGACTGAAAATGGTTATTTCACTCTTGTTATTGGGCAAAGTCGGGTCCAACCCTTCTATTTTAAACGCGTCGTTGATGCCATCGCCGTTGGGCGATATGATATTTGTCCCTCTTTCGCCGGTTCTTTTATTATTAGCGACTTTGATACTGGCAACCGATATTTGGCAAGAGTTAGGGCAATCCGTATAACACACTTCATAAGTAAACCCGACCACGCCCAGAAATCCGTTAACCGGTTGGTAAGTGAACGTGCCTTTGTCGTCTAAAAGAAGTTTGCCGGATGATACATTGTCTTTCACCCGAACAGTGTAAGGGCGGTTAAGTACTATGCTATCGTTTTGGGTGACTACCCCGGTCAATGTCTCGTTTAAAGGCATAATATAACTGTCATGTTCCGTCACAGGTGCCTCCTTTAAGGATACTTTTAGAGAGTCCCGATAAGTACAATTTTTACCTAAAGTAGCATTGATAGTATAAATACCTTGTTGCAAAGGAGAAACCAAAGGGAAAGTAAGTACAGGACTATTGACACTGAAACGCGCCCCTTTCCATTGATAAGCGGCACCGGGATAAGGAGTTGCCGTCACTGACACCACATCATTGAGGCAAGTACTTACAGTATTCACCAAAAGCAATTGGACGGGTTGTACCACAACGTTGACACTGCACGTGGATGTTTTGCCGGCATTGTCTTTGGCTTCAAACACCAAAGTATTATTCCCTGTTGCAAAGCCTTCCCCGCTTCGTGTGCCGGAAACTTGGGTGATAGATTTGACAATACAATCGTCAGTGGCGGTCGGATTTTTGAAATTAAGAAGGACGGTATTGCAATTATCGCCAATCACCGCATTTGAAATAAACTTATTGGGGTCATTGAGCACAACACCGCCCAATGAAACCTCTATATTAGCCGGACAAGAAATAACCGGAGATCCCGCATCGGCACAAGGCGTAACGTTTAATACTATTTTAAAAGATTGACAAATACCGGACGCATCACAAATAGTGACACAAATACTGTCTTGACCCGAAAAATAATGGCTTGATTTGTAACGGACACAAAGTTTGTCCCCTGATACTGATGTTTGTACGGTACCGATACTTTTACCACAGATATTAGCCTTAAAAACATCTCCTTTATCATTATCCATAATTGTAAAACACGTATCCAATTGAACACCGGCTTGGGCAGTCAAAGTTGACACCGATACTGAGGGGGGGTCTGCAACAGGGTTTACAGTGATGGGTATTTTTACCGTGGTGCAAAGAGGCATTGCAGCATTATCACAAACGAGTACACAGACCGAATCCGCACCGTTGAAGTTGGCGTCTGGCGTATATTCCACACACAATTCATGTCTATTATTGTCAATTGCGGCAAACGCCACGCCGTTGATAGCGTCGCCACAGATAGTGACCGTATGTTTATCCGAAAAATTGCTATCCACAATGCGCAGACATATCTTTGACACGCTATCCTCATTGACAACAATAGGCACACTTGCAACTGTCGGTGCTTTATTGACACAGGCTTGGGTAAAACATTCGTCAATATTGATGTAATTTTCGCTTGCCTGCACATTAGCCGTGGTGTATTCGTAAGGAGAAACGGATGTCACAATGACTTCATTCATGCCCGTCACCGGGAAAGTATTGCTGTCATTCCAGTTGATTTTTATGCAATTATTGGCATCCACGACTGAGAATTTTACGCAACTCACGGTCATCCAAGAAGTATCTACACTTTTAGCCCCCTCTGCCCCACCGCTGTAAAAGCAGTTGATGGACAAAATCGCTTTCGTATCGCCTTCTGCCGAGCCACTCAAATTTTGAGGGCCATAATTTCTGTCCAAAGCCGGTGCTTGATTCGAAAAATTGTCCTGCGTCACCAGAACCGGTTGTTTTATCTGGCGAGGGTCGTAGGTAAAACGGTAATTAGCATCACCCAATTTGAATCGGCTATTGATTCTGGTAGCCCGTATTTGAACTTGCAAAATAACCGACCGATTCGCACAATCAAACGTTTTCACCGCAATTCGCGCATCATAAAGCCCGTTTTGGGCACTGACGCCGTTAAGTGAAACGATTGCAAAACACAGAAATAATAGATGTCGTATAGAAGAAAGCATATTTAAAGTTAATTTTATTGGTCTAATCCATAAATATTTTGCACGCTTTACAAGGCAGCCTTAATGTTTTACCTAAGCAATTGTTTAATGCGGAATTCCCGAATATTTTCCGTTGTTATTTTTCCACAATATTTGGTCTTGAAAATTAAGGTCAGCGTCAAGATTAAAATCGCTATTGCGGTATCGGTCAAAAATCCCATTTTCAGATTTCCATAACTGCGAGTCGGTGAAATTGATGTCAAAATTGGTCAATCGGCTGCTTTTGCTCCCATCGCCCGCAAACATGAACCATTTCCCGCCCATGAGTTTTTGCCCAAAAGAGGGCGGATTGTTGAGCGTGAAAGAGTTCGCCGTAGTAAAGTCAACCGTTAATTTATGATTGCTCAAGGGAATTGCGGCAGGCGACATCACTCCCAAATGATTGCGGTGTTCCACCATAACATACAACGGGCGGTTATTTGCCACCGAAAAACAAGCGTCAAGCAATTCCACGCGACCATCTTCATGAAGCAATCCGGCAGTTTTGAATATGGTACTGTTGGCACTCACAGTATCGGTTCGGACGGACACCAACACCCAATCCACAACAGTTGGGGCATAGTTAGTAACCGACTCTGTTCCGGCATAATTCCAAGGGGATTGATTGAAAGGCTGTCCGGCAGGGGTTGCTATCGCAAAACTACCGACGGGCGTCTGACCCGGCAATAAGCCTCTTCGATTGAGAGTGGTCTTCATTTTTCCCGTTGAAAACTGATAGGCTCCTTCGAGTAAGACTTTGATATCTAAGGTGATGCACGGTAAATTAAGGACGACAATATGCCCAACGGCGGTATCGCATTTATTGGGAGTACTGTTGTCACACACTTGATAGGTAAAATTATCCGAGCCTATGTACTCATTTTCAGGGGTATAGATGAATGTACCATTGGGATTCATAGTGAGAGCGCCACGAACAGTTGTATAAATTAAAGCGTAACTCAATCCTTGACCGATATCATTTGTCGCGACAGTGATTTGAACGGCAGTATTTCTATATGTTTTTGCCACATCATCGATTGCAATCGGGGCTTTATTATTACCAACAGGCAAAGCTGCCAGCACCTGAAATGTGACGCGGGCGGTGTCGCACAATGATGGTATGTTACTATTGCATATTTGATATAGAACAGAAGCTTCGCCAACAAATCCGGACGTCGTCGTAAAGGTAATTGTACCGTCAGAATTGACAACAGCTGTACCGCCAATGGGCGAACCGATAAGAGTGGCAGTATTCAACGTGCCATAAGAAGGCTCAAAATCATTGGCTGAAATATGAACCGTTACCGCCGCATCATTATAAATCGTGAGGTTATCGTCATTGGTAACGGGCTTTTGGTCACCCGCATTGGCAAGCGACCGCACTTCAATTACCAATAAAGCTGTATCGCAAAGCGACGGGGAACCGTTATCACACACTTGATAGGCAATCGTTTCAGTACCTTCAAAATTGCTATCGGGAGTATATGCATAACCACCCGTGGCATTGAAAATAATATTGCCATGAGTGGGTAGTATGATAGGTGTTGGCTCTACCGTAAGCATTTGGTGATTGGGGTCGGAATCATTAATCAGTACATTGCCGGTCGTAACCGCGCCACTCAACGTGACATTTATATCATTTACCGCAAGCGGGGCAAGATTGCTCGCTCTTATAGTGAAAACTATCCGTACAGTATCGCATTTGGAAGGAATCCCGTTATCACACACGATAATGCACACTGTATCTTTTCCCAAAAAATCGGCATTCGAGGTGTAGGTGCCACATACTCGATGACTATCATTATCTACCGAAACTACTGCCCTACCCTGCTGCACACCACAAACTGTTGCCGTATGGGTGTCTCTCATATTGGGATCTATAATATCCAAACAAAAACTTAATGGTTCAAGCTGGACAGTCGTTTGATGGATTTCCGTTACCAAAGGAGCTAAATTTGGTTCGGGATAAACCATCAGATAAACAGTTGCGGTATCACAAAGATTAGGTGTGCGGTTGTAACAAATTACATAGCTAAACTGGTCTGCCCCATGAAAACCAGCCGCCGGAGTGTAGGTGAAGCTGCCGTCTTCGCCAATCGTCACTTGTCCATGGGCTGGCGCCACAACCGGTGTAATTTGGGTAGGTATAACATCATTATTCAAATCTTTAAAATCATTTAAAGTCAAATAACCCGGCACGGGCGTTTCCATATAAGTTACAAAAGCATCATCATTGGCGAAAGGTGGGTTGGTAGCGCTTCCATTTTTATCTTCAGTAACAATAAAGACCATCATTGCCTGAGTGCAAGCCACCGGATTTCCGGCATCACAAACGCTATAAATAGCTGTATCACGACCCACAAAACCCGGATTCGGGATATAAGCAAACGCACCATCAGCATCCAAATATAAGATACCATTACTTGCCTCTTTCACAATGGTTTCACTGACTGCCAAGAAGTCACCATCAGCGTCAAAATCATTATTCAGCACATTGCCCACTATCGGTTCATCTTGATAAGTGACTGCAACATCATTCAGTGCAACAGGGATATTATTCACTCCGGCAAGGGGTAAATCGGTAATAGACACCACTAAACGGGCAATATCACATTGCCCTAAAGTGTTGCACACTCGGTAAGTCACAGCATCGAAACCTAAAAAGTCAGGATTCGGGGTATAGGTATAATTGCCACTGGCAGTAAAGTTGACAACGCCATTGGTAAAAGGGGATAAAATAGAATAGATTTTAGAGCCATTAGTCGAATTATCATTGGTTGCCATAGAACCCGAAACCGCTGCATTTTTGAGCGTAGTATTAATATCATCAACCGCCACAATACTATTGCAAAGTTGGGGTAAACAGATATTTAAGTTGTCAAAAACACCATTTGAAGGTACCGGAAATTGATCATATTCACCTCCGGGCTTTAAAATGATTTCGTTCATGCCCGTTACCGGAAAATTCACATCATTATGCCAAAGTAAAGCCAAACATGCCGAGGGGTTAATAATATCGAAACTCAATCCCGCCACATCGCTCCACTCATCATACACCAAATAAGCATCAGAATTACTACCCGAATAAACAACGTTTAGTGACACAGTGCCTAAAGTAGCGTTCACCGATGAACCATTCAAATTTTGAGTGCCATAGTTATCATCAAGTGCCGGTTCTTGGTTGGAAAAATTATCTTGAGTCACTATTTGAGGATTGTTGATGATGCGGGGGTCATAATCAAAACGGAAATTGGCATCACCCATCAAAAAAGCATGGTCAAAATCGGGTGTTTTAACCTGCACTTGAATAACCACTTTATTATTCGGACAATCAAAGCTTTTAACTTTAAAACGGACATCAAATGAACCGTCTTGCGCCGCCAAATTGGGGGCAAACAAGCATAAGATCGCTATTAAAAATGGAGGGATAGATTCTAAAAATGTAATTGTGTTATAGTATCTCATATGAATTCCCTGATGTATAAGTAAGGTATAGCTGCAACAGTTGCAATAGCCATACCATTTTATACCCTTAAAATGGTATAATTCATATAATAAATCGATTTCCTTGTAAATTTTACATTCTATCTCATTTACTACATCTGAAATCATATTCTCCCGAACCCACAGCCACTACAACATAACCTTTTTCAGAGCGTAAAAACTGAATATCTTTGACTTCTCGTGTCTTTTTACCCCCCTCAGTGATAGCGGATTTCGGATTTGTGATGTCGAATTTCTGTTTGCGCCCGACATCCGACACCCCCAACCTGAAATTGCCCCCCCCCTCAGTAACGACAGAATTTTCGGCAGCCGGTAGCCAAATTTCGGCAGTTGTATTCACCGGAATCACTACTTTTAATCTAAAACTATCGGCTTCTTTTTTCCAATCGCTGACAATTGTGCCATAAACCGATTCATAACTGCCTTTTGCCCAAGTCAATTCAGCCGGTTGTGGTTTGATGATGATTTTTGAAAAACCGGGCGCCGCGGCATTAATGCCCAAAAGCGACTTATAAAACCACTCGTCAATAGACCCAAACATCGGGTGATTTTGGGAATAGACATTGTCCGAATATGCCCACGTTTCCCACAGCGTAGTCGCTCCTTTTGCCAGCATATACCCCCATCCGGGAAAATCTCTTTGATTGGCAATCGTGTAAGCAACATCATTTCTATCATTTTCGCGCAAGACATCAAACATCATTTTTGTGCTGAAAATCCCCCCCGAAACGTGCCACTTGTGGCGCGCATATTCTTGCATTAAAACATTGAAAGTAGAGTCTTTTTGAGGCGACAAACCGTACCACAAAGCAAAAGTCTGAGCCGATTGGGTGGCATTATCAAAGCGACCGGTGGGAGGCACGTAATATTTTTCCACAATCGCTTTTTTGATAATGTTGGCGAGTTTTGAATAAGCCATTGAATCTGTTTTATTGCCTAAAATCGTAGCAAATTCAGTGGCTAACATGGCATGATGATAATAAAAAGCGGCCGCCGTGAATGCTTCGGGTCGAGAGTCTAAGGCTTCATGGTCGCTAATATCCCAATGAAATAGTCCGTGGATAGCCTTTGATTGCAAAAATGCCATTTGCTTCTTAATAGCCGGATAGTATTGCTCAATCACACTTTTATCGCCATAATAATCATATAGTTTTTTTTGTAAAAAAGGAAAAGCCAATTGCCAGCCCAAAGGACCCGAATTGCCCCCATAACCTCGGTCAGCAATCCCCACAAAAGGAGCCGTTTCAGTAATACCCCCGTCGGCTTGTTGGTCATTGGCAAAATCTCGCACCGCTTTTTTATAAAATTGAGCCATATCGTAGTTATACATATACCCCTCAGTAGTCGCCACAATATCTGCCCCATAACCGAATTTTTCGCGGGCGGGACAATCGGATTGCACACTAAAAACATTGCTCAAAAATGTCCATTGAATGACCTCATGCAAGCGATTGAACATGTCATTGGAACATCTGAATTGCCCGTTTAGAGCAAGGTCAGTATTCATGCGCAAACCTTCAATATCGCTCGAAAAGGGCTTGCCTTGCCAACCCGTTATTTGAACATATCTAAAGCTGTGAAAGGTAAAACGTGGTTGCCACACTTCTTCTCCCCCACCCTTCAAAATATATTCATCTTGTTGAAATGCTGTTTTGGGTGCACCGAGCCCACCTTGCAAATTCCACGGCTCTTTTATTTGCCCCGCAACAGATGTCCAAAAATTCAGCCTGCCATCGGGAAAAATATCCTCCCCGTAGCGCAGAGAGATTTTTGTACCCGCCGTCCCCTTCGCTTTTATCCGCGCGACGCCGGCAAAATTTTGCCCCATATCTACGATAAAAGTATCTTTTCCGACTTCATTTATCGCTATCGGCTTCACAATTCGAGTCATCCGAATAGGCGGCTGCATTTGAGCTGTCAAAATCCCGCTTGGAGCAGTGGCTACAACTGCACTTTTCCACCCGTCTTTTGAGCTGAAAGGCTTTTCCAAGCGGGCATCATACGTTTCACCCAAATAAACATTGTTTTTCACAATCGCCCCCGACACAGTTTGCCATGTTTCATCCGTCCGAATGGTATCAGCTGTACTGTTTTCATACCGAATCAGCACTTGCGCTGTCACTATTGGTCTGCCTGTTTCTTGATGGTCACGAAGATTAAAACGCCCGAACAATCGCAAAGGTAGAGGGTTGAACCAACCGTTTCCGAGCATAATGCCTAAAGTGTTATCTCCATTTTGAAGCATTGAGGTAATATCATAGGTGGTGTAGAGTACCTGTTTGCGATACGCCGTAAACCCCGGATCCAGTACATGATTACCAATTTTTTTATCGTTCAAGTACGCTTCATAATAGCCCAAACCTGAAATATACAACCGAGCAGACGCTATTTTTTTATTGGTTTTAAAAGGCTTTTTAAACAAAGACATCGGGTCAATCTGATAAAAATCTTCGTCTTTCTCAAATTGTTTTCTACCATCCCCAATCCATCGCGCTGTCCAGTCCGATTGTTGAAAAACCGCCGTTTCGAAAGTTGCCAAACTGCTCCATGCCGAGGCTATACCGTTTTTATCGTACACTTTTACCCGCCAAAAGTATTTAGTAAAAGGCTTTAAAGGCTGTCCGGCATATTCAATATGAATATTTTGAGATGAATTAATTTTACCCGTTTGCCAGTTCGAGCCTTTATTTTGTTGAATAAGCTGGTCATTATCGCTCACAATAATTTCATAAGCCGACTGTATTTGGTTTCTGTCCGTAGCTGTAAACTTCCAACTCAGACGAGGTTTTTGAATATCAATGCCCAAAGGGTTTTCGATGAATTCGCAGGTGAGATTGACCGGATATATTTGGCTGAATCCGTAAATGGAGGTATTCAATACTATTAGGGCTAAAAAGAGTATTTTCTTCATAGAAATTTGATTTTTGTTATTCCCAAAATTAGACATTGTTTTGAAAGGGTCAAATCAAAAATCATCAAAATCCAACATTTCTCATTCTGTTGATGAACGTTTCTTTTTATGCTCCAAAATTGACATGCACATTAATGGAATGTTATTATTTGACGATTGAAAAAATAAATCCATAATTCTCGTTTTTTAACAAATCAATTTATGATATTTGAGAGTTAAAATCATTCTAAACCCTTTTGACACAACACTCTCCAATGAGCGAAATTGGTACTTGCCATCAATGCACTGAGTTAAACGGCATCTTTAATCCCAAGCAAAATGCTCAAGTGGAATTGATGAAAATTGACATGGTGCAAGAAGCTGACAAACCCGATAAAGCGCATCTTTTTGAGCTCCGCATGAAGGTTATTTGCGATATTGACCCTTTTGAGTGCGATGCTGCGGAATTACAATTGCATCATTTAAAACACAATAAGGAGGTAATGGATAGTTATTTGGAAAAAGTTTAAAAAAAATCCCCCAATCCCCTATCATTTTTTGTCACCCGTTCGTCCAAGATTCAAATATTTAAAAAAGAAAAAATTATTATTTTATCTTAAAAAAAAAGCTGGGCAATCATGGCAATAACATTTGATTCTACACAAAACGGCACTGCCGTAACGATTAAAAAAACTTTCAGCCGCAAAACTTCTGTCAGCAACATCATCAATGCCGACGCGGCTATCATTTGGGCATTGTTGACCAATGCCAGTGATATGGCACGATGGAATTCTACCCTTGTCTCGCTTGAAGGCGAGATTACACAAGGCAATACAATCAAATTGAAATCAAAACTTGACCCAAAACGCACTTTTACATTAAAAGTAAAAGAAATAATACCCGAAAAGAAATTGGTTTGGGGCGACGGACAAGGTACTCGGGTTTATTCACTCACAGACAATGGCAATGGCACAATCGGCTTTTCAATGGATGAAGAAATAGGTGGTTTGATGTTCCCGTTGTACGCTAAAATGATTCCCCCTTTCGATGCATCATTTGAACAATTTGCGGCTGATTTGAAAAAAGAGGCTGAACTGATTCACAATTCTAAAATTTAAAAAAATCAAAAAACGATAACATGGCAACAGAAAAAAGAACGAAAGACAACCCGTGGAAATTGAAAACACCACCCCTCACATCCGATTACGAGATGTATATGGACGAAAAAGACGGCAAAGACATTATCGTTTGCAAAGTCGGCTCAACAACTCTGCATTACGATGCCCGCAGCATCAATGACCTTCATACCATGCTCAAAGAACACGGCGATTGGATGGAGCTCGGTTCTGCCGATGAACAAAAACCGGCTAAAGAAGGCACTGTTGAGGCTTGGGGACGGGCTGAAAATAATCCCGTGGGTGGATGGTACGGACTTAGAAAAGGGTATCGCGGGCGCTTCGGTATGTATGTCCCGCCCTTGATGGAAGAACTGGGTCTGGTGGAACTCACACACGATGCAAAGGGAAATAAAATGAGGGCTAAGTAGGATTTGGTTGAGAGTAGAGGGAGTTTAGACTAGATAATACGTTGAAAATCAATAAGTTACTAAGATAAGGCAGCTGGGGCTGAGTAATAAACTTTTACTCAGCCCCAGCCTTTTGCTTTTACCATTTTACCGCGTCATCTCTATGCATAGCATAGGCTTTTGAATAATTTTTCTTTTTAGCACATCGTGCTGCCACAAATTCGATGCCTTGGAGAATATGCCGCATATAAACGGGGTCACTGTAATCCTTTTTATCGTGCCCCAATGTCGTGACCCAAGCCAAACCACCATCGAAATAGTGGTGCCATGCGGCGGGGTAATAATCGGCGAAAGAGCCCATATTTTGTTTTACCCGTTCTTTATCCTTTTCATCGAGTTGCAGACTTGCCACATCCTGCACCAAAAAAGTATGAATACCCGGATATAGGTCTTTTTCAAAATAACACTCATCCTCCTTCACCCATTCCATCGGTAAGCCCTGTACTGAGGGGTGCTGTTTGTCTATTACCCGAACAGTATATTTCTGAAATTTGGCGTGCCAAGAGAACGTGCCACCAATCAGTTGCTTGAACCATTGCCAGTTGCGTTCAGTGCCCATTACAGCATGAATGCCGACAAATCCCCCACCCGCTTCAATATAATGTCGAAAAGCCAAACGCTGCGCATCGGTATCAAAAACATCATTATTGGTGCTGGTAAAAATCAGTAAATTGTATTTATCCAATTTTTCTTTGGTAAAAATATCCGCAGAACTCGTTGTATCCACCTTAAAGCCCTTGGATTGTCCCAATTTTTGAATACTTGCCGCTGCAAAAGGGATATTGTCATGTACATAACCTTTCCCATTTTTGGTGTAAACCAACACCTTTACTTTGATCCAATTCAGTTCGGATTGCGCCGATAGCGAAAACACTATGCTACAAAAAGCAAGAAAAAAGAGTATCGTTTGTTTCATTTTCTTTGAAATAGTCATATTATTTACCAAGATTTAAATATTTCAAAGATACAAATTTTCAATTATTATCCTCTCTATTCTTTGTTTTGGGCGGTGTTTCTTTTTGTTTAACCGGCTGAGGGGTGGTTTTCTCTTTGCGCGGTTGTTCCGTTTTAGACTGCGTTTTGGTCAGTTTCTCTTGCGGCACATCATTGCGACGCGGCTGCCGGTCTTGCAGACGGGGTTCGGTTTTCGGAGCCGGTTGTTTTGGTACATCCGGTCTTCGTTGTGGCACATCATCCCGAGGCGGCTCGTTTTTCGGAGCTGGTTCTTGTTTAAACTCCGGCTTCTGTTGTGGTATTTCTTCTCGGCGCGGAGGTCTTTCCTGAGGACGAGGTTCTACCTTGGGCAGGGGTTCTTTTTTCACCGCCGGCTTCTCTTGTGGCACATCATCCCGACGCGGCTGCCTGTCTTGTGGACGGGGTTCAACCTTTTGTGCCGGTTCCTTTTTCACATCCGGTTTCTCTTGAGACATATCATCCCGACGTGGTTGCCTATCTTGAGGCTGAATTTCACCCCCCTCAGTATTCTGAATCGGTTCACGTTTCACATTAGGTGTCAGGCGTTTATCCGCGGGAACGGGCTGCAAATCAGTTGCAGGAATCACCCTTTTAGGTGCCGGTTTACGCGCATCGGTCGGCATATTATCATCAATCCGCGGACGATATACCTTCACTCGGTTTTTATCCACGGCATCGGCATCAGGTTTGTTATTATCCCGCACTTCTGCCATCCTGATTTTCTGACCTACTGAGTTTTCCACTATTTCCTTTCGAGGTCCGTAATAATATCTATTTTTATTCACTACGTGGGTTTCATTAATAATGGTCGTCTGGTTGATGATAACAGTATTACCATGCCAATCCGTGTAGTAATTGGACAAATACCTATCCGTAAAATGACGCCGTGGCACAAATCGATAGTGATCAAAAGGACAACTCACGCCCACAGAAACGGTAATATCTACAAACGGACCTAAAGGAGCCCATCCAAAATAGTCTGGACTCTCGCGCCAAGCTACCCACGCGGGCCCCCACACACGACCCGGAACCCACATCCAGCCATAAAAAGGCTCATACGCCCAACGACCATAGTGAAAAGCCGCCCAACCCCAGCGAAAGTCCGATACCCACGTCCAGCCATAATTGGTCATTACCCAATAGCCATTTGTGGCATAAGGATGAAAATCATAGGACACTCGCGGTATCCAAACATAACCATATCTGCCATAATCTATCCAACTGCCATACGGCGACAATTCATCGTAAAAAACTTGGTACGAGACGGGCGAAGTCTGTTCATATATTTCATTTCTATCATAAATTTCATCGGGTGGCGATGACGCTGGTCTTTGCGTTTCTACTATTGTGCGTCGGCGAAAACAAGCCGTTTCAGGCAATAGTAATAACATTATTATACTCAGAAGGCTTATATTCAAAAAGTGCTTTTTCATCGTCTTTATTTTTATAAGTAAAAAAAATCGGTAAAAATTTGTACAAAGTAGACCATATAGTTGACTCAAAAACAATGATAAAAATCACTTAGTAAGGTAATTTGCGGGAGATAAACCGAGCTTTACTGTTAAAAAAAGAGTATGTTATTTTTTCATTGGTTATTCTAAAATTTTAATAAATACACATTTTTTGCACATTTTTTACGTAAAAATACGTAAAAAATGTGCATTTTATTTACATTTTTGCTATTCTACTCTTTGCTAAACGAAAACGGTTTGCTACTTTTGCCCAAAATCAAAATTCAATTATGAAAATTGCAGTTACCAATCTAAAAGGAGGCGTAGGCAAAACCACCATTGCCATCAACTTGGCTGTGGCTTTGACACAACGGGGAAAAAGTGTTTGTATCATAGACACCGATAAAAACCAAAATTCGGCGGTGGAGTGGTCGATGTGTCGGGCAGAGGAAAGAAATACCATCCAAGTATTTTCCATTGAGCCGGAGCAAATTAAGGTCAAAACCTTGAACGACTTAGAGCAAAAGTTCGATGTTTTGATTTTGGACGGGACGCCGCAACTCTCAGAATTGGCGAGCCGAACGATTGTTGTCAGTGACATTATCTTAATTCCGATTTCAGCCAGCTTATTTGACTTTAGAGCGTTTGAAAAATTTTTAGCTCTCTTAGAAGAGACAGACAGTAATCGCGTCGCGTTGGGCTTAGAAAGCGTCAAATCGTACATAGTGATGAACAAGATTAACGACAGGGCGAATATTTCCAACGAAATCGTGCGGGGTTTGGAAAAATATGACGTCCCCATTCTGCAAACCCGGTTGGGCAATCGCACCGCCTATGCCGAAACAGCCCTCGACGGCATCGGTGTTACAGAAGGTCGAGATAAAAAAGCCAGCGACGAATTCAATAAATTGGTTGATGAAATTGAAAAAACAATATTAAATTTCAATTAAAAAATTTTGAATATGAAAGACCGTTTCACACCGAAAAAAACGCTACCTGCCAAAGACCCCGCTGACATCATAGCCGAAAAACAACATAGCAAACCCACCGTCATAGTGCCGAGTGAAGATACTGAGGGGGGGGATGAAAAGCACCGAGTGAGTTTGAATTTACCGAAAGACAAATACGAAATCGTCAGAAAAAAAGCAAAAAGTAGGGGATTGACTTTAACGGCATATCTGATAACACTCATCAACGAGGACATTGAAAATGCGTAAAAAATACACATTTTTTACGCAATAAAAATACAAATTTTACACAATAGAGTAGGGTAGTAGTATTATTCGGAGGGCGAGTCTTCTACGGGAGGCAATGTCTTTTCTTCTTCACCGCCTTTCAGGTGTAAGTAATTCTCCGGACTAACAACTTTCTGTTGACGCAATTTTTCAAAGATTTCCCGAGCACCACCGGCGGCGTGTCCGCCTTTTTGAGCGGCTTCGTAGTTTTCATTGAATCCTTGAGCGTCGCCTTCAATGGCATAGCTGCGAGTGGCATCTTCTCCCAACATGGTAAAGATGAGTTCGATGTTAGTCATGTGATCTCGCAAATTTTCCTTTTCTAAGCCTTTTAAACGGGCGTGTTCGGCTGGAGTTAAGCCGAAAGTGCCTTTCGCAATCTCTGCGGTCAAAAAAGCGTATTCTTGTCCTTCTTTCACGCCTCTGATTTTCCATTCATCCGTCAATTCCTTGCGAATGCTGATACTTTTCAAACGCCGCTCAATCCACTCGTTGGAATAACCTCTCAGTCTATAAGTTTCTTTCAAGCGTTCAAACCCAATCTCCGGATCATTTATTTCCATCAATCGCTCCTGCCCGACTTTAGCTAACCACATTTTCAAAGGCTCCGCCTTAGGCGAAGGCACCGACATGACGATACGGAACACCCCCTCAGTATTAGCGCAATCAGTTACCCTTTGTTTGCCGTCCGTTGCCACCAATTTCAACCTACTACAAACTGTAGTAAGTTGAGATTCTCTTACTTTCAGAACGCTCCAATACCGCTTAGAATCGGGACTTTCAGTCAAAATACCGATGATGTCAATGACAGAAAAATACCATTCTTCATTGTGCCAAATTTTTCGAATTTTATTTTCATCAAAGGTAATAAGGTTATTTTCCATGTATTTTTACTTTAAAAGAAAATCAAAAGGCAGTCAAAATTTAAGTCAAACGTCTCATATTAGCGTCAAAGTCTTCCAATATATCCGCAAATTTATCAATATTCCCGATAAAAAGGGTTTCGATAACCAAGTTGCGCAAAGGTTTTATTTGCCTAAAATCCTCCACTTCCAAGGGTCGTTTATGCTGTCTTTCTTCCTCTAAAATCGCTTTTTTACCGGCGTCGGTAAATTTCAAAGCTTCAATGGCTTGTATCGTCAGTACCGGATTTTGGCTGGTCAATTCTTTGATGCGTTCAAAAATACGGTTCTCTTTTTCCGCTTGCAAGAGGGCAATTTGCTCTGCTCTATGTTTAGAAATATCTTCGTTTTTTTGTTTTTTAAGCCCTTCTTCTTTAACGTCCGTGTAACCTTTTTTTAAGGCTTGAATGAAAAAACCGGATGGGTTGGTTTTTATTTGCCCTTCCGACTTAGCTCTAAATGTAACCCGAATGGCTTGCTCAAACTGATCGTCACTGTATTGCTTCAGCAAATTCAGATAAACGGTAGGCGTTACGCCCAAATTTTCAACCACCTTACCATAATATTGTTGAAACCGCTTATCCGCATTTGTTGAGGTGGAATTTGAGTCTATGAATGAGTTTTCAAATACTTTTTTGTGCTCAACAACAGTCGAGTCATCTAAAATCACCGGTTGCTGCGTGATAAATTTGGGGGTCGTTTTATAAAAATGAAAACGCAAAGCCACAATTTTCTTCCCCTCTTTAATTTTTTCAGTCTCACGAATGTGCAAATCCGTGAATTCATTGATTTCTTTGACCGCAGGTTCGACTACAAAGGCGTAAAAACCCGAAAAAAGCGGGTACTTATCTTCCAATTCGAACATCAATTTCAACTCTTCAAAGCCCAATTGACGCTGTCCGATGCTCTCATATTGTTTCAATAGCTCATAAAATCGCACCGCATAAACGCCTAAATTAGTCACATTCGCCAACTCATAAGCCGTGAAGCTCTTTTGCAATTGAATCAACAAGGGTTTCATTTCGTCTTCAATCTTGACATCAATGTATTCTTGATTTTCAATGCCTTTCTTGTTTTCTTGTCCTTCTTCCAGATACCCGATTTTGCGAATGATATGATAAATTTCTTTCCGTTTAAATCCATCAACAACAGTATCTACATAAAATTTCTTGTCTAAAAGCTTACGCACAGCGTCTCTAATCTCAGAATATCCCCGTTTAGGATTGAGTTTAAAAATCTTGGCAACATCTCGATACCAAATCCGATACACTTGAAAATCATCATCTTCTCGGCGAATCTGCGCGAGTAGCATCAGGAAAATGCGCGTTTCCCAAATATCGAAATTATAGCGTGACTCAATCAGATTGTTTGATTTTTTAATCAGCGCGATGCCTTTGGCTTTATTTTTAACAGAGCTTTTCTTTTTTGTTGCAGTCATGTTGTATTTTCAACTATAAGGAAAATGTGGCAAATGAGAAGAAGTTGATTAGTTTATGACCCCTTTGCCACAAATTTCTAATAGTATGGGCACATTTCCAAACTTTTGCCACATTTTTCTATCATTTATCCACGTATTTCTAATATTAAGCCACATTTTTCTATCATACTGCCACAAAATACTAATAGTTTGCCACATTTTTCTAATAGATAATAGTGTAACTAATTGATAATCAATTGAATATGAGAGAATAAAACAAATAAAAAGGTTATAAAAAGTAATACAACAACAATTAAAAAAAAAATGTTGGTGATTTTGTATATACTATAATTACCCAGATAAATAACTTTTTTGTCTAATAAACCGACCCGATGGCGCAATTTCTCGTTTTTTTTGTTATAATTGAGCGATTAATATTCAAAAAGAACTAATAGGAAAATGTGGCAAAATACAATACCTGTAAAACGAAATCTTTGGAGCCGTCTGAGGAGTAATAGTTCCTTTTTGGCACCAACAGAAAGGAGAGGAGGATAACCAATTTGTATTTTTACGCATTTATTGTGTAAAATAAGCGCAAAAAATGTGTATTTATTGCACAATTTTATTGCAAAAAAAATATAAATTCGTATAAACAATTAAATCTTTAAAAATGAAGACCAACAAATTTCTACTAATCTACGGATTATTATCTCTTTCTATTTTCACCCTCTACGCACAACCGAAAGAGAATATCATTTCTGGTATTTCAATTAATAGATTGGGGCGATATGAGCGATTTATCAAAGAGGAGATAGCCCAAAGCAAAATCCCCGGAGCCGTTACCTTGATTATGCGGAATGGTGCCATTGTTCAAGAAGCTGCTTATGGATACAGTGATGCAAGCAATAAAATACCCATGAAAACGGATGATATATTTTATATGCAATCTATGACTAAGCCTATTATCACGGTAGCTTTCATGATGTTATATGAAGAAGGGTATTTTCTTTTAACGGATCCGGTGTCGAAATATATTCCTGCTTTCAAGAATATGCGCGTTAGCAAAGACGTGAATATGGGCATGGCAGGAGAAACCGATTCCCTTACCAATGAGATTACAATTGCCCAAGTATTAAGTCACACTTCCGGATTGATGCATGGTTTGGGGGCAAGTACTTTAGAGAAAGATTTTAGAAAACAATACTACGGAACACCATTTCCTAAGGATATTCAGGGTTTGATAGAGCGCATGACTAAAATTCCGATGATGGGGCAACCGGGTAAACAATGGAATTATAGTGCGGGTCCTGATGTCCTGTCGGTTTTAATCGAAAAATTTTCCGGCATGAACACTTACGATTTTCTAAACGAGCGCATTTTCAAACCTTTAGGCATGAAAAATACGGGCTATAATCTATCTGATGCACAAGCGACGCGGGTCGTAAAAGTACACGGAGCGGGCGGTGTTCTTACCCCTAATCAGCCTCTCACCAAAGGCCAAACGATTTGGTTCGGATCAAATGCGCTTTATTCTACCGCGCAAGACTATTTGGAATTCTGCCAAATGCTATTGAATGGCGGCACTTGGAAAGGCAGAGAATATTTAAGCCGAAAGACAGTTGAGTTGATGACCTCTAATCACGTCGGTTCATTATTTTCTTCTGTAATGAAAGACAGAAGTGGTGAAGGATTTGGATTCGGATTTGCTCTCGTGACGGATGTGGCGCAGACGAAATTATCCGGCTCAGAAGGGCTTTTTTATTGGTCGGGGGCTAACAATACACACTTTTTTATTGACCCTAAAGAAAAATTAATCTCTATATTTCTGACGCAACAAGTACCACATGATTATTTTTATCACATTAAAATGAGGCAAATGATTTATCAAGCGATTGCGGATTGATAAAATGAACAACAAGTTTAATCAGTAAAAAAAAGTCCAGCATAATGAAGAATGTCCTTTTGTTAGTCTCATTTAGTATGCCTATTAATATTTAACCGAAAATATTCTCGATGAAATATTAAACATCCTCGCCTCTATTATCCATTTTTTGTGGATTTGTTTACCCCGACGGTATTACAGCTGTGGATTTTTTTACCCAAATTGAGATTTCAGAAAGAGCATTAGGTAATCATTTTTTTAAGATGGATAAAAACCAACTTAATTTGTTCATTATCAGGCAATTTCTAACCTTTCTTTGTCATTCAGTAGGAATACTGAGGGGTGGTAAGATTTTTTCGTATTTATCAATATGAAAAAAATTTTAAAAGTAACAGGTTATTTCTTGTTAGGTGTAATAGTTGTGCTTCTCATTTTAGTTTTAACGTTGCAAACACATTGGGCAAAAAATCTGATTAGAGAAAAAGTACAAACTTATGTACAACATAAAACAAACACCACTTTTGAAATCGGTCAGATTGATTTCAGTTTTCCTAAATGGATAGAAATAGATGGCTTATTCATGTTGGATAAAGCCAATGACACACTCCTGTCGGGTCAACACATGAAGATAGATGTTGACATGCTCGCCCTTATCCAATCTCAATACATTATCAACAAAGTGGTGATTGACCAATTTTATGTCAATCTTTATAACAAAGAGGCGGATAGCACTTACAATTATCAATTCATAATCGATGCATTTACCTCGAAAGAAACAGCCGTTAGAAAAAAAGATACCACTCAAGCATTGAATTTTGACGTTCGAGACATAGACGTAACGCGCACGCAATTCAAGCAAAAAGATTATTATTTAGGCAATTTCATGGACGTCAACTTGCAAAAGTTTCATTTAAATGTGGACAGCATTGACCTTCAAAAATTGCATGTGGACATCAATGATTTGATGGTTGAAGGCTTGGATTTCAGATATGTAATCACCAAACCGCAAAAAATATCTGATGGCAAATTGCCTAATCCCCTTTTTACTATCAATAAAACGATTGTTAAAAACAGCCATATTTATTTTGAAAATAAGCCTGATTACTTGTTGACCGATAATTATATCAGTTATTTGGACATCGTGGATTTGAACAACACAGCCCAATTAAACACATATACTACCAGCTCGATTGTACTGAATAACAGTGCTATTCTCTTCCAACATAAATCAGAAAATGAAGTAGTCAAAGTGGTAGCCGATACATTGACTGCCATTGCTACCAATACGACTTCTTTGGGCATTGTTATTAAAGATATTGCGTTACAAAACAATTCGATTGTTTATAATAATATCTCTCAACCCCAAAAACACGCGGGTTTAGATTATTATCATTTGGATATAAAAGGCTTAAAATTATTGGCATCCAATACCAAATTTGATAATGGGAATATCAATACCAATATAAAATCTTTTGGCTTTAGAGATAAGAGCGGTTTTGCAATTGATACACTCAGCGGGCTTGTCAATTTGGACAGCAGCAATGTGAATATTAAGAATTTTTATGTGGCAACGCCGTATTCAAAAATTGCAGCATCGGCTCTGATTTATCCCGAATCGTTTAAGGGGGGCAATAAACAAAAATTTCCTTTGCCCGATAACGAAATAAAATTAACACAAACCATTATCAGTCGAAAAGATTTAGAATTATTGGCGGATACGTTGGCAAAAAGATATAAAAATCAATTGGATGTATTGGGCAATTTATCCATTAATGCTCATGTCAAGGGGAATGTCCATAAAATTTATATTTCATCTTTAGTCGTCAACTCGCTTAGAAACAAGGATTTAAGCATTGATTTGACGGGGGATGTGGCAAATCCCACGGATACTAAAAAGATGTTTTACAATTTGAATGTAAGTGATATTTCTGCATCCAAAGAATTGATATTGCCGTTTATTCCCAAAAGTACGCAGCCTTTAAATTTACCCAATCGGGTGAGTGTCAAAGGCTTGGTTAACGGGAATATGCAGGCTGTAAATACCAATCTAACACTCAATTCTGCTTATGGCAGTGCTGATGTAAAAGCTGCTTTAAAAGGCATTCAAAATCCTTTAAAAATGGCGTATGATGTGGCAATCAATGCTAAAAATTTAGAAACGGGTAAATGGATTGGGCGCGACACGATGTTGGGTTTATTAAATGGTCAAGTTACTGTCAAAGGAAATAGTGGATTTGATGTGAAAACCAATAAAATGTCTGTATTAGCTGCCATTCAATCCTTTAGATTCAATCAAAATATCATCAATAATATCAAAACTGACCTTGATTTAAACAATGGTATTGTGAGCGGTAAAGCGTCTATTGATGATGACTTGATAAAAATTATGTTCGATGGCAAAGCCAATATGCAAACTAACTACCCCTCAGTAATGGCGGTTGTCAATATCCCTAAAGCGGATTTATGGGCTTTAGGATTTACAAAAGACAGTATAATTGTGAGCGCTTTTACGCGGCTAAAAGTAGAAAATTCATCGCCCCAAAATCTCAATGCCCTTATTCAAATAGACAGCAGCGTCATAACTAAAGGTGGGCAGAGATTCCAATTGGACAGCACGCGTGCTTTAGCCTTTGTTAGAAATGATTCCACATTTATAGATGTCGTTTCGCCTTTTGTAGATGCGCAATTAAACAGCACTGTTTATTACAATCAAATGGCGGCTTTTGCACAAAAAATTATCAATCAATTTATCCCGCCTGCAATGGCTCCAAATCCGACATCCGACATCACAAATCCGAAATATACTGAGGGGTCTGTGAATGCGAATATTTTAATTAAACCCAATGCCGCATACAGTGCTTTTGTTAAGGATTTAAAATTTGATAGCCCTATTGAAATTAATGGAGACATCACGACAGCCCATGTAGATAGTGTTGTGAATGTTAAGCTCAATGTGCCGACGTTGACAATGGGTTCATTGCATGTATCGCCCACACGTGGGACTGTTTTGGGTAGAAGTGACTCTTTGCTGGTCAATATTGTGACTGATACACTTCAAGCGAGCAGTTTATTCTTATATGATACACGAATTGATGGTAGTTTCTCTAAAAATCATATCAGTGCGCATATTTTAACACATGATGTCAATAATAAAGAGCAAAATGCTTTGACATTGTTTGCTATACCTAATAATGATAAAGGTTATGATATTTCATTAGGAAAAGATTTATTGTTGAATAAAATCAAATGGCTTGTCGATGAAAAAAACCAAGTTAAAACAAGCCCTGAAGGATTCAATGTGCAAAATTTTGTGATTAGCAACGAGCAACAACAGATAAAAGCAAACAATGAAACAACATCCGCAACCAGTCCTATATTAGTGAATGTTTCAAATTTTAAATTGAATACCATTTCAGCTTTATTGGATCAAAACGCCATGTCGGTAGATGGAATTTTGAATGCGGATTTGAAAGTCAGTGATATAAAAAACACGATTCCAACACTGGATGGGCATGTAACAGTAGATTCTATCATTTTTCAAAAGACGAGCATTGGCAATTTGGATATGAAAGCACAAAGTCAAAATGGCAATGTGAATGTAGATGGTAAATTATTTGGCAACGGAAATGAAGTCAATATGACGGGCGTTTATGCGGCTAATAAAATTGACGCCACCATAAAATTGAATCCATTGACAATGACCACCGTGCAATCCTTTTCTCAGAAAAATTTAAAGAACAGCACAGGTACGATTACAGGCGATATTAAAATAACAGGTGAACCGACAAAACCTATTTGGAATGGTCAGCTTGTGTTTAATAATGCACAAACGACCGCGGCAGAATATGGCACTTTGATTAAAATAGATAATCAAAAATTGCGCTTGAACTACCCCGCAGTATTTTTCGATAAATGGGCGATACAAGACGGGGTGGATCATACGCTGTCTGTTAATGGCTCAATATCACAAACAAAAACCAATTATTTTACAACAGATTTAGTGATTCAGACCAAAGGTTTTCGGGCGTTAAACAACACGGCTGCTGATAATAATATGATTTATGGCAATGCCTTTGTTGATGTGGATGCGCAAGTATCGGGCGATGTTTACTCACCTAATGTAACAGGTAATTTAGTCGTAAAAAATGGTACAGATGTCACTTTTGTACGTCAAGTTGTGCCGCCTTCAGCTCAAGAAAGAGATGGTGTCATAGAATTTATAAACAGAGATACCATTAATAACTTGTTGGATACCAAGACATTACAAGATTATTTGGCTGCTCAGCAAGCTAAAAAAACAAGCAGTTTGAATTTCAACTTAAATCTTGAAATTGAAAAAGAGGCTAAATTTGCCATTATTATTGACCCTATTTCGGGCGACGAATTGCATGTACAAGGCACAGCGCGGATTAATGCGGGAGTTAATCCAAATGGCAGCATGGGTTTAGTGGGCACTTATGATTTGAGTCAAGGCACTTATGAAATGAGTTACCAATTTATCAAGCGTAAATTTACTTTGCTTGAAGGCAGTGCTATCACATTGAGCGGTGACCCGATGAAAGCAGACGTGGATATCACGGCAGCTTATGATGTTAGAACGCCCGCTATTGATTTAATTAAAAACGAAATTGGTGGTGCCACAGCCACAGGCAATGAAATTTATAAACGCAAAACGCCATTCCGGATTTTACTAAAAGTAAAAGGTCAAGTCAGTAAACCTGAAATTGCATTTGACATTATTTTACCTGAAAAAGCAGAAGGTGTCACGAGCGAAATGGCAACCACTATTAATAATAAATTGGATCAAATGCGGGCTGATCAATCGTCTATGAATAAACAAGTATTTGCCATTTTGATTTTAAATAAATTTATTGGTGAACAAAGTAGCGATTTCTTCGCGAGCAACAACGGTGGTAACAGTTTATTGAGCAATGAAAGTGTGAGCAATTTTTTAAATGGCGCTATCAATCAAATTGCCAATGATTTAATCAAAGGTGTGGATGTAGATGTTAATTTAAAAAATGTGGACGATGACCCGAATGCACAACGCACCGATTTGAATGTCGCTTTAGGCAAAAATTTCTTGGATGATAGGTTGAATATCAGCGTTGGTAAAAGCTTTACGGTAGATGGCACAAATCCAACGTCCAATAATAATAACACAAACACGCAATTCATTCCCGATGTCAATACCACTTATAAATTGTCGAAAGACGGCAGATTTATGCTAAGGGCTTACAGAAAAAACCAATACGAAGCCTTGCTGGATGGTTATTTTATTGAAACAGGCGTTTCATTTAATTTCACAATTGACTACGATAAACTTCAAGAACTAATTAAAAAGAACAAGGCGCAATGAAAACAAGACTACCCATTTTATATTTAATCGGCTTTCTTTTTATCACGTCTTGTCAGATAAAGAAGCATTTGCCAGAGGGCACACTATTGTACAATGGTGGAGATGTAAAAGTTGAAAAAATAGAAGATTTTAAAGGAAAACCTAAAACAATTGCTAAGACATTAGGGCAAATTGCTGCGCCGCGCAAAAATAAAATGATATTGGGTTTCCCTTATAAAGTGGCTTGGTGGTATGCGATTGGTGAGCCTAAAAAACAATCGGGTTTTAAATATTGGTTGCGTAATCAGTTTGGAGAAGCCCCTGTTTTGAGTACACGACTTGATATAAAAGCCAATGAGACAAATATGCAAGCCTATTTAGAAAACAAAGGATATTTTAAATCAAAAATTTTAGGCAAAACAGATACACAAGGCTATAAATTAAAAGCCATTTATGAAGCTAAAGTTACCCGACCATATATATTTGATACGATTAAATGGGTTTTAGATTCGAGTGAATTATCGCGCAATATTTCAAATATTAGGAATCGAATAACCTATGTGAAACAAGGCGACCAATTTGATATTGAAAACATAAAAGCCGAACGCAATCGGATTGATTTAGCCTTAAAAAGACGCGGCTTTTATTTTTTTAATCCTGATTTTATAAAAGCTTATGTCGATACGAGCAATAATAAACATACCATCAATGTCTTTTATGCGATTAAAAAGGAAACGCCTGAAAATGCGCGGTATCCTCAAGTAATTCATGAGGTCACTATTTTTCCTAATTATACATTGTTATTGCCGCCGCCTGATACGTCAAAACTGGATTTAATCTATTACGAAGGGTATTCTATTAGAGATACGGTCAATCATTACACACCTGAAGCATTGGTACGTCCATTGACCTATGAAGTAGGGTCGTTGTATAATTTGAATGAACACAACAACACCTTAAATAGGTATATCAATATGGGACAATTCAAATTTGTCAAAAGCAGATATGAACCTGTCATGCCTTTGTTTGATGGCGCGAAACGCACCACGAGCGATTCTTTAGCCTCCCAAAAAATCAATGTTTATTACTATTTGACGCCTTTAAAAAAGAAAAATTTTAACGCAGAAGTAGCAGGTTTTACAAAATCCAATTCCTTTAATGGAGGACAAATCAATCTCAATTGGAAAAACCGCAATCTACTGAGGGGTGCGGAACAACTCAATGTAAAAGTATATGGTGCAATAGAAACTTCATCAGTAGATACGTTGCGCAATAATAACAATTTCAGAATTGGTACCGAGTTATCACTCACGGTGCCGCGTTTTGTAACGCCTTTTAGATTGAAAGAAAGCAACTATTTTTTGCCCGTGACTAAGTTTCTCGTTGGGTATGAATGGGTTAGGCGGCAACAATTATACACCAAAAACTTCATCAGAGGGCAATATGAATTGAATTGGAAAGAAAGCGTTAAAAAAGAACATACACTGACCCCCCTCAGTATTACATACAATAACGCCACTCAATTTTCGCCTCAGTATTTAGAAAAGATAAGCAAATTTCCAGTTTTATCTTATGCCATATTGCCGGAAGTTGTTGCCGGAAGTGCCTACAATTTTAGTTTTAACACCAATAATCCACGTGAAAAAAACATTTTTTTCTTTAATGGACAAGTAGATGTAGCAGGTAATCTGGCAGGACTTTTCACGAAACCCAAGCAAGCATTCAGCGAAAAAATAGCAGGCGCTTATTTTGCTCAGTACTTCAAATCAGATGTTGAATTGCGCTATTCAAGGAAACTAAATACCGATGTTTATTGGTCCAATCGCCTCAATATCGGTATTGGTATCCCATACGGCAATTCTTCTTATTTACCATTTACGCGTCAGTTTGTCATTGGCGGGAGCAATAGTTTGCGTGGATTTGTACCCCGTCGGCTAGGGCCAGGCCGTGTTTTGACGACACCTGAACAACAAATTGCCTATCCACAAATCGGCGGGGACTATAAATTAGAAATGCAGACAGAATTGCGTTTCCCACTGATTAGCAAATTGCGCGGTGCCTTGTTTTTTGATGCTGGCAATATTTGGTCAAAAAACAGCTTGATATTTGGGGAAGATGCACAACTCACGCGTCAGTTCCTTAAAGACATAGCTGTAGACGGTGGATTCGGCATTCGACTGGATATCAATGTCTTGATTATTCGCTTAGATATAGGCATTCCATTACGCAAGCCTTGGTTGCCCCCAGGCTCAGAATGGGTGATTGACCAAATAAATTTTGGCAGCGGTAGTTGGCGTAGAGATAATCTTGTTTTTAATATTGGTATTGGGTATCCGTTTTAGTGTTCTATCAACTATATTTGCTATCTATTTGACGAAAGGCACTATTGGATTTAAAGCCATTAGCTGGGCATTTATTTTGTTGAACTAAATTGAAAATAATTGAGATGAATAGACTTTTCACAATATTCTTAATAGCCCAGTGCATCAACACATCCCTTTTTGCTCAACAAACACCCTCACCTTTAGAAGCCTCATTTCGCACGTATCAAGAAATGAAAAGGGAGACACCCTACAAACTCGATTGGGTGTCGCTGGGACCTATGGTCAATTCTGCCCGCGCCGATGTGGTGCAAGTAGATGCCACGCTCCCAGGCACGATGTATGTCGGATTCGGCTCCGGCGGCTTGTGGAAGACGGTGAACAATGGCATCAATTGGCAATGTATTTTTCAAGAACAAGCGTCTTTGGGCATTGGTGACATGGAATTGGCACCTTCAAACCCCAATATTATATATCTCGGAACGGGTGAAAATCTTAAAAAACCACGCAATTTTACTTTGCCAGGCACAGGTATGTATCGCTCAAATGATGCGGGTAAAACATGGCAACACATCGGGCTCGAAGACTCGTGGTCTATCGCTGAAATTGCCATTCATCCCAAAAATCCAGATATTGTTATGGTGGCGGTGTTGGGTCATTTATGGTCAAAAAATAAAAACAGAGGTTTGTATCAAACCACAAATGGGGGTAAAACATGGCAACAAGTTTTGTTTAAAGATGAGGCAACTGGTGCAAATGATGTAGTCATTGCCCCTTCTAAGCCTAAAATAATGTATGCTTCTACGTGGGAAGTGTATCCAAGTATCAGTGGTAAAAACAGTGGCGTTTATAGAAGTAGCAATGGCGGTAAAACGTGGAAGGCTTGTACAAATGGCTTACCTTCTGGGGCATTAGTCGGGCGCATAGGGCTGACAGTGTCATATAAAAATCCGTTAAAAGCCTATGCTTTAATGGATAATCTGAATAATCCGAAAGGGGAAGCGGCAGAATTGTATAAAACAACCGATGGCGGTTTGACTTGGGCTAAAACCCATACTGCGCCTTTTTACGTTTTTTCAGTGGTTGGTTGGTATTTTACGGATGTGTATGTCAATCCGCAAGACGATGATGAAGTCTATTGTTTGGGCGTTCGTTTGGCGCATAGTACTGACGGGGGTAAAACGTTTTCATATCTCGGCGGCAATGTGACTCGTGCCACGCCAAGTTTGGCAAAAGGTTTTCACTTAGACCAATGTGAATTATGGATAAATCCCAATAACCCCAATCATCTTGCAGCGGGCAATGACGGAGGTTTTTACGTCAGTTATGACAGAGGTTCGTCGTGGTTTCACTACAATAATATCCCCGTCGGTGAATTTTATGATATTACTATTGACCAAAAAAGCTATACGATTTATGGTGGCACACAAGACGATGCCACCGTTTATGGGCAGCCAAAAGAAATAAAACCCAATTTTCCAGACACTTGGAAATACTTATGGATTGACCCGTGGGATGGCGGCGATGGTTGCGTCTCGCAAGTTGACCCCGAAGATGAAAACACGGTGT
>JANPGW010000226.1:0-7004 GCA_031424115.1 Saprospiraceae bacterium
GTGAACAATTTGAGATTGTTCTCAACAATTTGTAAACGGTAATCGAGGTCTTTAAATCGGGTATGAATATCAAAATTGGTTTTCAAATTGCGGTTAAGGGTGTTCAAATCTTCATTGTCCCAGACCAAATTGGGGTCATCGAGGATATACAGGTTGTCAACGATGCTGTTTTTGACGTTTAAAACCCTGCCGATGTATTTGAGCAAATCAGTTTTGGAAATTTTCAATTTACCGTTGTGTTCCAACTCGCTGATGTGATTTTTAGATGAATTAATCAACTCATCTGTCAGCGTTTCATAATACTCCAAAGCGACAGATTGACCAATATTGAGCATAACAATCCGCAAAACAAGCGGGTCAACCTCTGGTACACTCACATAGTTGTTTTTAACAATAGATTTACTTGATTTTTCGTCAGTTTCAATCTGATATTCTTCAAACAAATCCAAATTAACCAAATGGGTAGTGTAGTTTTTTACAAAACGAATGAACTCACTTTTGCCCAATTCATCGTAATTGGCGAATACAACAACGCCATAATCCAAAACAAACAAGTATCGATTGGTGTCAGAAAGGGCATAAAATACTTCGGAATTGGTACCCGAGTGCTCTTCTGCCCGAAATTCTGAGCGAAATTTCTTGATGTTAAATGATTCGGCTATCTGAAGAGCTTCAATTTTGATGCGCATAAAATGAGTGGATTTTAGACAAATATAGGGGTTTTGTGGAGATTTTACCCATTGGGAGGGGATTTTAAAAACAAATTAAATATTTAATTATCTTTGTGCCAATCTCAAAATTTTATTAAGATGGACAACACGAAAGGCATAGGACGAGCAGAGCACAATACCCCATCAATACGAAAGGGTAAAAAGCATATTCTTGGCATTGGCATCAATGATTACACGCATTGGTCAAAACTACGCAATGCCACAAATGACCTTGATGATGTAGTCAAAATCCTCATGGAACGCTATGATTTTGATACCCAGCACCTCACTTTACTCAAAGACGAGGACGCTACACGCAAAAATATTGTCAATAAACTCCACCATTTTACCAATCTAAATGTGCTGGGCGAAGATGATAGTTTGCTCATTTATTTTTCTGGTCATGGTTTTTTAGATGAAAACGAAGAAGGTTATTGGGTGCCCGTGGATTCTGAGAAAGATGATATTGATTCATTTATTCCCAATTTGACCATTCAATCCAAGATAAAAAATATGAAATGCCGTCATGTTTTGCTCATTAGCGATTCTTGTTTTTCGGGGTCGTTGATGGCGAAAGGTGAACGTTCGGCTTCTGTTGAAACACTTGTGGCAGATGAACTTGAGCTGAAAAAGTCACGTTGGATTATTACATCTGGCGGACGAGATGAAACTGTTTCAGATGGTTTTGGCAAAAACAGCCCTTTTGCTGAAGCTATTATTTCAGAACTGAAACACAATTCAAAATCTCAATTTATTGTGGATGAACTGGCTATGCGGGTGCGGAACATTACCCGAAGCAATGCAACGCAAATGCCGCAAGTGGAAAAAATGTTTCAAGCAGGGGATTTGGGTGGGCGTTTTATTTTTTGTCTTAAAAATAATGAAGCCGCTGAATGGGAAAATTTGGATAAAAATTCTATTTCGGCTCTTGAAAATTTCAAAAAACAGTACCCAAACAGCATTTTGATTGTAGAAGCGGATAAAACTATCCAAAAACTCAAAAAAGAAGAAACCGAACGAGAGCATACAGTCAAGTGGGAGCGCACCAAACGCATCAATACTGCCGATGCTTATTTGGATTTTTGGCAAAAACATAATCATAGCCCTTACCGCATTGAAGCCAGAGAACGTCTTGCGGAAGCAGAAGACCATGAAGAATGGCAGCGCACACCATATACGCGGGCAGGCATGTTGAATTATTTGGATAAATTCCCTAAGGGGCTTCATTCTTCGGAAGTGGAAATAGCACTGGATGCTTTTCTGAGTCAAAACAAAGAAAGGGAGCGCTTGGAGCGTGAAAAAAAAGAGCAAGAACAAGCCGAAAAAGATAAAGCTGAGACAGAGAAAGCAGATAAAGACCGTTTAGAAAATATTCAGAGAGATGAACGCGAGAAAAAACTTCTACTTGAAAAAGAAGCTGCTTTACATTTAGCTCGCGACAAGGAAGCTATAAGAGAACGTGCCCGAAAGGAGCAAGAGATTAAAGAACGTCAGGAACAAATTCAAAAATTTTTTGCAGCTAATGAAATACCAACTCAGGATAGTGCCGTTTCAGAACCTTCTTTTTGGCAACAATACCGTAATACGCTTATTTTTATAAGTATTTGCATTTTGGGATTTTTTATTTGGTTGGAAATAAAACCTCACACCTCTGATTCAAAACTCGCTGAAGATATTTCTAAAAAGGATCCTTTTGATGGACAAATGGTATTTGTTGAAGGCGGAACATTTAATATGGGTAGTGATGATGGGGAAGCTGATGAAAAACCTGTTCATTCAGTCACTGTCAGTTCTTTTAATATGGGTAAATATGAAGTGACACAAGCTCAATGGCAAAGTATTATGGGTAATAATCCTTCATATTTTAAAGGAGATAATTTACCAGTAGAAAACGTCAGTTGGGTCGATATTCAAGAGTTTTTAATAAAACTGAATGAAAAAACAGGTAAAAAATACCGTTTGCCTACCGAGGCAGAATGGGAATTTGCGGCTCGAGGAGGTAAGTTTTCCAAGAGTTATAATTATAGTGGTTCATATTCATTAGAAAATGTTGCATGGTATAAAGGCAATTCAGAAAATAAAACGCATTCAATTGGTAATAAGAAAGAGAATGAATTAGGTATTTTTGATATGAGTGGAAATGTATGGGAATGGTGCAGTGATTGTTATAGCAATTATAGCAGCGATTCTGTATTCAATCCTACAGGGTCTATATTTACTACTATCGTGTGTTTCGTGGAGGTAGTTGGTTTTATGGCACTCAAACCTGTAGAGTAGTGAATCGCAGCAATAACTCTCAAATTAATCGATACTTTGATTTGGGTTTCCGTATTGTTTTATAATAGTCAGATTTAATTAGCTAAAGGAGCTGAGAAAAAATCGACCTAAATATCTGAATATAATGCCTATTTTGCGTAGTGGTAGTGACGACGACAAAGTGAATAGCTACGAAATGTAGTGAATTTAAAGCGTGCAAGGTATTCTGACAAAGTCGGAAGGGAATATTTTCAAATATTCAATATGCTTGTACACGCAAATAATATATTTTCAATACTGATTATTGGCGATGAAAAGCAGAATGATGAGATGAACACATTTCTGCGTTCCAAAAAGATATTGGATGTGGAAGGACAGCTTGTTACGTTACAGCAAAAAAACAAAGCTACCTAATAAATTGACCAACATCTTATCAAAAAAGATGTAATTTTGTATAAAAAAATTGAATCATGACCACACTCACGCTCAAATTGCAATTAGATGAAAGCCTTGTTAAGGCTTATCAGCAAGCACAACCTAAAGACAAAGAAGATTTGAAAAAACTCTTTGAAAGATTGTTATCCAATAAGTTTAGAAAACAAGCAGTTGAAGATATGCTGCAACGCATGAATGTCATTGGTCTGGAAGCAGAAGCGAACGGTTTGACAGAGAACTTGATAGATGAAATATTGTCAGACTCATGAACCGAATTTTTATTTTTGATACTAATGTACTCATTACTGCCGTATTGTCACCTTCCTCAGCGAGTAGCGTAGCCCTGCGTAAAGCATTTAGAGAAGGTATATTGGTCTATTCAGATAAAACATTGTTTGAGTTATATGAAAAAATGTCTTTACCCAAATTTGATAAATATATACCATTATCTCGCCGTTTGAAATTTTATTATGACTTTGAAAGAGAGGCTTTCCCCATCATTATTACGAATGAAATTAAGGCTTGCCGAGACCCAAAAGACGACAAATTTCTCGAACTTGCCAAAAGTGCCAATGCAGATTGTGTTGTCACCAAGGATGATGATTTATTAGTGTTAAACCCTTTTGAAGGCATTCCAATTCTCAACGTCAATGATTTTTTATATGAAAAGTATCGAAAAACTAAATAAATCCAAACTACCCATAGCTATTTATAAAAAGGATTTAGATAAATATGGGAATATGCCCATTTTTCAAGATAAAGTGGATAAAGCCAACGCTATATTAGCAGAGTTTCCCTGTACTTCCATTTTGAAAGAAAAAGAGAATAAACGGATTAAGTTGTATTTTGCGAAGGGGCTACCAATAGATTAAATTGTACAAGAGGTCAATTTACCTAAAACCGAAGTACTTATATGTCTCCAAGAAATGGGTTTGGTGGATAGTTATAACAAAAGCATATAAATATTCTTAATACCCCTCACTCGCCCCACCGCCACCAAAATCACCACCGCCAAAAGTGACAGTATCCTCGCTGGCATGCGTTTGTGGTAAAAATTGGTTGACAATCAATGTTTCAATCAGACTGCTTTTGCCGCGTTCGGGCTGATACGCAAAGCCTTTTTGAGGTGTTTTTAAATAATGAATCAACAAAAAAGCCAAGGCTAACAGGGCTAAACCGGTCAATGTCAACGCCCATTCAATAGGCATGATAGCGTTATAATACCGAAAAGTCATGATGGAAGCCACGACACCTAAACTGCCCATAATCCACAAAATACGGTCTTTGGTTTGGATGCCGATAATCAGATAAAACAAGGGAACAAGTGTGGTCAAAAAAGTAAAAATGTAGTTGTAGGGTGATGGAATACCTTTTTCAGGGTCATTTTCAAGTAGTTTATCCACCACATAATAATTAATAGAACCATAAAACGCCACTAAACCCACAATTTCTAACACTTTAAAACAGTCTTCCCAATAAAACCAAGCGTCTTTTTTTAACGATGTTTTTGCAAAAAAATAGACTGTCAATGAGAGTATTGCCCCGACAAAAGGCAAATTTATCATAGATAACTCATTGCTATCAAACCCGATGATAAAACTGAGTAACAACGCATAAAATGCCCCGAATGCCAATATTGGGTCGCCATAACGCACTGCTGCAATCGTAGAAAAAATCAGAAAAAGGACGGTGAATTCCAGCGGACTATCAAAATCCGCAATAAGTCCGATACCCGAAACAAGACAAATAAGGGATGCATAACACAGTGCATTATCACTCCCTTGCCGATACCAAAGGCGTTCGCGGATGAGATATTCGTTCAAAGCCGTGAGCGTTACGGCAAAAAAGAGCAGCAGACCGCCCCAACTTCTTTCGCGGGCATCTAAGATACCGGTTATCCAGCCGATAAATAATGTTGAAAACAGAATACACAAAGCCGTAAAAAGGAACAAACCCAAGCGCACGAAGATATTTCCTTGCTTCAATGCGACAGGAAAAGCGGTTTTGACTTGCTCATACTGAGGGGGTGTCAAAAGTCCATCTTCCAAGAGTTCAGCGGCTTTATGGTGCAGTTGAAAATTGCGAACGGCAGTTTCTGGATAGGCTTGAATGGTCATTTTTGTATGATGAATCATGAATACACTTATTCAAAAAATTTTTTATAATTGAGAAAAAACATGACAATTGCAAAGCAAGAGAGAACGCCATAAAGCAGCCATCCTTCAAATGAAAAGTCGATTTTTGTCATTAAAATAGTGAAAGCGATGTATCCATAAATGACACCAGCCAATAAGAAAAAATAGGATTTTTCACGACGAGCATACAGAACTGCTAAAATGCAAAAAGCCATGCAAATCATCGAATATAGTGTTTTATCGATGGATAGAGCACCATACAGCGCTGCAATACACACTAAATTGAACCCAAAATTGAGATAACTGAATGTAAAATGCGGTTTTATTTTTCGAAAATTCAGTAATAAGCCGGCTATGATTAAAATGGCACCGGTTGTCATGCCGGTATGAATAAGGGTAGGTTCATGTCGAAAAACATCTTCTTTAAATATACTGAGGGGGGTCACTGTTAAGCCCGCCCACGAGAAAAAAGCGGTCATTGCCATCGTCAAAACGCCAATATGATCGAACCGATAGGCACAAAAGAAGAAAAGAACAGTTGGAATCAAAGTCGCCAATCCATACCGAGTGCCGAATATTTGATATTGGTATTGCAGATAGCCTTCCAAAATCAAAAATAGAGAACAACCGAGCAGCAGCATATTATCCGCCAAAGGTTGTTCTTTTTGGGCTTTATGGGTGAGGAAAGGTTGCCTTTTTTTATATACCCACCAACCGCATAAAAGAGTCGCTAAGGCTATGAAACCGATAATAACTTGATGCCCAATCGTATCAATGTGTTTGTAAACAAGCACGCCTAAGCCGCCACATAAAAAACTGATTCCTGCCAAAAGCAAAACCCGTATTTCCCAATGGATGGATATGGGGCGCGTAGCGTCTTCTTTTTTCAAGACATCAGATTGCTCGGACGAGATAATGGCTTTTTCAACCAGATATTGAAGCGTTTGAGAAAATGTCATGTTGGTTTTTTATTAAGGTAAAATTGAGTACACCCATATTCCTTCAAAAGTATACCCAATTTTCCAAATAGACAATTTTTAATTATTTTGTTGACAATTCGTGGCTCTTAGATAAATTGTTTGCGGAGCCACAAAAGGTAAATGTCAAAATGAAATTCGTAACAAATAATTGTACGTCATATATACAAGAATGAAAGATTCGTATATTTCGCTCAATGGTCATCGAATATTGACCAGATTTTATAATGAAAAACCTGAATTAAATAAACCAACTATCGTATTTTTACATGAAGCATTGGGTTCAGTGGCGCAATGGCGAGATTTTCCAAACAAAGTAGCCCGATTAACGAATTTTAATATTCTGGCTTATGATAGATTAAGGCATGGTTTGTCTGACCGAATGTCGAAAAAGCGAGATATTAACTATTTACAGCACGAGGCATGGGAAATTTTACCTTCATTATTGGAACATTTAGGCATCGAAAAACCCATTTTATGGGGGCATAGTG